>JAYPYO010000113.1:0-1748 GCA_038135995.1 Porticoccaceae bacterium | reverse complement strand
GCGTCTTGTAACCTTTGGTTGGCATACCCCAGGGCGACACCGGGTGACGACCACCAGAGGTACGACCTTCACCACCACCATGCGGGTGATCTACCGGGTTCATCGCCACACCGCGAACGGTTGGACGAACACCACGCCAGCGAGAGGCACCAGCCTTACCCAGCGAGCGCAAGCTGTGCTCACTGTTAGAAACCTCACCAAGAGTGGCTCGGCAATCGACCGGAATCTTGCGCATCTCACCACTGCGAAGACGCAGAGTGGCGTAAGCACCTTCACGGGCAACCAGCTGTACCGAAGCAGCGGCACTGCGAGCAATTTGCGCGCCCTTGCCTGGCTTCATCTCAACACAGTGGATAGTTGAACCCACTGGAATATTGCGCAGTGGCAGGCTGTTGCCTACCTTAATAGGCGAATCTTCACCAGATACCAGAGTATCCCCTGCCGAAACACCTTTGGGAGCAATAATGTAGCGACGCTCTCCATCTGCATAACAGAGCAGTGCAATATGCGCGGTGCGATTGGGATCGTATTCCAGACGCTCTACCTTGGCCGGGATACCATCTTTATCGCGCTTAAAGTCGACAATACGGTAATGCTGCTTGTGACCGCCACCAATATGACGCACGGTGATGCGACCGGCACTGTTGCGACCACCAGTTCTTTTCTTAGGCGCTAAAAGCGGCGCATGGGGCGCTCCTTTGTGCAGCTCAGGTGTTACTACGCTGACAACAAAGCGACGGCCCGGGGAGGTTGGTTTTCTCTTGATAACTGCCATGATTAACCCCTTACTCCGCTACCGAAAAGTCAATATCCTGACCTTCCGCCAATCGTACATAGGCTTTTTTCCAATCGCTGCGCTGGCCCATGCCAGTGCGAGTGCGACGGGTCTTGCCCTTCACATTAACTACACGAACACCTTCAACCTTGACTTCAAAAAGCTGCTCTACAGCTTTCTTCACTTCTAGTTTGCTGGCATCTGTAGCCACCTTAAATACAACCTGAGTTGCGGCACCATCGGACATCGCTGCTTTTTCAGTGATGTGCGGCCCTAGCAACACTTTGAAGAGTCTCTCTTGGTTCATGCCAAAATCTCCTCAAGTTTTTTCAGCGCTGCAACAGTCACCAGCACCTTATCGAAATTAATTAGACTCACTGGATCAACCGCAGCCGCATCGCGAACATCAACCTTGTGCAGGTTGCGCGAAGACAGATAGAGGTTTTGGCTAACTTCTTCAGTGATAATCAAGGCTTCAGTCAAGCTAAACTCAGCCAGCTTGGCAATCAGGCCCTTAGTCTTAGGCTCTTCAACGTCAAAGCTCTCTACAACAATCAGGCGCTCCTGACGGGCCAGCTCTGAAACAATAGAGCGCATCGCAGAGCGATACATTTTACGGTTAAGCTTTTGACCGTGATCCTGAGGCTGGGCAGCAAAGGTAACACCACCGCCACGCCAGATTGGCCCACGGATAGTACCGGCGCGAGCCCGGCCTGTGCCCTTCTGACGGAATGGCTTGCGACCACCACCGGAGACAGCTGAACGGTTTTTCTGAGCGCGAGTACCCTGACGGGCACCAGCAAGAAATGCCACAACGGTCTGGTGAATCAGATCCTGGTTAAACTCTATGCCAAAAGCAGCTTCTGAAACCTCAACGGTCCCTTTGTTGCCTTTGGGTGTCGCTATTGCTAATTCCACGGACACTCCCCTTAAACCTTAACTGCCGGACGAACGACAATATCGCCACCAGGTG
>JAYPYO010000112.1:0-1989 GCA_038135995.1 Porticoccaceae bacterium | reverse complement strand
GGCCAACATTTTTAAGGTTGGCCTTCTTCATTAGCGAATCATATTGTTGCGACATTAGATGTGACTGCACCTGAGCCATAAAATCCATTGTTACAACAACCGCAATCAATAGTGAGGTACCACCTAGGTAGAACGGCACATTAAAGTACACATTCAAGAACTGGGGCATCAGACAGATCAGGGTGATATAAATACCACCAATTAAAGTCAAACGCGTGGTCACACTATCAATGTATTTGGCAGTCTGCTCTCCCGGACGTATCCCGGGCAGATAAGCACCACCTTTTTTCAGGTTATCAGCCACTTCTTTGGGGTTGTACATCAACGCCGTATAGAAGAAGCTGAAGAAAATAATCAATGCACTAAACATCAGCACATACAGTGGCTGCCCTGGGCCAATCAATAGCGACACGTCCTGCAGCCAGGCCGGTGCATTCACCCCTGAGCCAAACCACTGGCTAATCGAGGCGGGGAACAGCAGCAAGCTGCTGGCAAAAATTGCTGGGATCACACCAGCCATATTGACCTTGAGCGGCAGATGTGAAGTCTGCGCATTATAAGCCTTGCGGCCCTGGCGCTGTGCGTAGTTGACGGTCAAACGACGCTGGCCACGTTCAATAAACACCACAAAGTAAACCACTGCCACCGCGATGATCAGCACCACAATCAACATCAGCGGATTGAGGTCGCCCTGCCGGGCTGATTCTAACGCCTGACCAATAGCGCCAGGAATACCGGCCACAATGCCGGCAAAAATTAACATGGAGATACCGTTGCCTATGCCGCGCTCGGTAATCTGCTCACCCAACCACATTAAGAACACCGCACCAGCCACCAGAGAGGCCACTGCCACAGGCAAAAAGAACTCAAACCCCTCGTATGCCATCCCCTGAGCCCGAAAGCCCACTGCCATGGCCATACCCTGAATCAGGGCCAGAATCACAGTACCGTATCTGGTGTACTGGTTGATTTTGCGGCGACCACTGTCACCCTCTTTCTTTAACTGCTCTAGCGCAGGTACCGTGGCTGACAGTAGCTGCATAATAATCGAGGCCGATATATAGGGCATAACGCCCAGGGCCAAAATACTCATTCTCTCCAGCGCTCCACCAGAGAACATATTAAACAGTCCCAGATAGGTACCCTGATTCTGGGAGAACATATCCGCCAGACGGTCTGGGTCAAAACCCGGAACTGGGATATGGGTGCCAATGCGGTAAATAATAATGGCCATAAACAAAAAGCGAAGGCGAGCCCAAAGCTCGCCCAGTCCTTTTTGGTTGCCCACCGGCATAGCACCTGGATTCGCCATTAGGCTTTCTCTTCAACCTTGCCGCCAGCGGCAACAATAGCTTCTGCAGCACCTTTGGTAGCGCCAACACCTTGCAGAGTGACTGCCTGAGTCACTGTGCCAGAGTTAAATACCTTGGCTCTGGAAATGCTGTTATTGATAATACCGGCTGCACGCAGTGAATCGATAGTCACGATTCCGCCTTCAACTTTGTCCAGTTCTGACAAGCGAATCTCAGCAGTCACTGCCGCCATACGCGAAGTAAAACCAAACTTCGGCAGACGTTTCTGTAAAGGCATCTGACCGCCTTCAAAACCTGGACGAACTGACCCGCCAGAGCGTGACTTTTGACCTTTGTGACCACGGCCACCAGTCTTGCCAAGACCACTGCCGATACCACGACCGCAGCGCTTGCCTTCTTTAATTCGACCCGGAGCCGGGCTAAGGGTGTTTAGACGCATCTTATGCTTCCTCAACCTGCAACATATAGTTAACTTTATTGATCATGCCGCGAACCGACGGAGTATCTTCAACTTCCACGGTGTGGCCAATACGGCGCAGCCCCAAGCCGGTAAGACAGGCTTTATGGTTCTGCAACCGTCCAATTGAACTCTTGGTTTGAGTTACTTTAACTTTTTTAATCTTCGCTTTTGCCATGATCCAGTTCCAATAACTGACGAGCTTTATGCCGTCACTTA
>JAYPYO010000111.1:0-1999 GCA_038135995.1 Porticoccaceae bacterium | reverse complement strand
CAAAAATAACCCTGTGGCAGGCTGGTATTTTTATACAAAAAAATGTCGTTTTTAGCTTAGTTTTTGGCGGTAATCACCCAGCTGTTGTCTGCAGCTTTTAGCGAGCCCAGCATTAGTTCCGTCACCACCAGATCAATCGTATTGAGGTCACGCTGAGCCATATGGGCAAAGCTGTCCTCGCCCGGCTGCTGCGCTGTGTAGTCAGGAAAATTGCGCCTGGTACGATGTATCCAGTAACTGGTGGACACCTGCTGCAGCTCAAAGGCCTGTTTCACGCCCTCCAGACCCAGCATAAAACCCAGGAGCCCACCCCAGGTGGCGGTGGGATTATCTGAGTCCCAACCCACCAGACTGCCTATCTGAATAGTTCTGGCTATATCGCCCTGGCCATGAAACAGGCTGACCAGACTGGCAGCAAAATTAATCAATGCGTCAAAGGGTTCAGCGTAGACATAGCCATCGGCTCCCTCAAGCTGATAGCGCTGGTAGATAGCATCTCTGGTCCGCTCCCATTGCTGCGGTTGTGCCTGATACTGAGCCAGAACAAACTGGTAAATGCGATAAGCTGAAGACTCCTCTGGCAATCTATCACTGGCCTGTTGCGCCAGCCACTGCGTCTGTTGCTGCATGTCCATAGAGGGATCCACCACAGAAGCCAGACTGTGCATTGCTACATAGAACTGCGCTACCCAATAGGCCTCACCATGGGCGGTGGTGCGAATGGGTAGCTCGGCAATCTGCAGGGCAATATCTGGTCTACCCGGCGCCAGTAGGCCAAAGATCTCAGTGGTGAGCTGAGCGTCGATCATAGATGATTTTGAGTTATTGACCGGCAGACTGGTCTGGGGCGGTACCATGCCCTGCTCCATTAACTGTCTTGCCCGCTCATTGGAGACCCAGAGAAAGTTTTCCACCTGGCCTGGGGAATCGGGAAATTTTTTAAAGATTGGCGCATCGGTTTCCGAGTAAATATGCCTTAACCAGCCATCGCGAATCTGCTCGCCGCTAAGCTTGCTGGTGCTGTACTGATAATGAAGATAGGAATACATATACTCTATATCTGTATCATCATCTGAACCCCAGGGCTGACCCTCGGGCTCAAAGTAAAAATCAATGGTATTGGCATGGGGAACATATTCCCCCCAATAAGCTTTTTGATCTGGGCCACCCCAGTCGGCATCAGTATAAAATGGCATGGTCTCTGGCGTACCAATTTTATCCATCTCGGTGATCAGACCGGTCCAGTTGGCAATATTTTGCCCCAGCCAAAAACCCTGCAGGCGCTCGGCGTAGTCTGATCTATCTATAATCAACGGCGGCTCGGTGCGGTCACAGGCCGAAAGCAATAACAGCGCAGTTACCAACCAGCAGTTACGAGTATTGTTCATTGGCAGGGCTCCTCTAGCTTAGCGCTTACAGATGGTATCACTGACAGAATCCAGCACCTAGCTCTAAGCCTTGCCCCTGGGGTATACTGCGGCGCAATTAAACCGCGCCAAATTTACGATTTGGTTAGCCGAACATCAGGATTTACTATGTCCACTCAGTACGTCACCTGCGCGCTGTATAAATTTGTTGCGCTGCCAAACTATGGCTCCATTCGCCATCCGCTATTAAAAGTTATGACTGACAATCAGGTCTATGGCACCTTGCTGCTGGCCTCAGAGGGTATTAACGGCACCATCTCCTCTACCAGAGCGGGCATAGATGCGGTACTCAACTGGCTAAGCCAGCAGCCAGGGCTGGAGAATATAGATACCAAGGAATCCTTTGATAAGGAGATTCCTTTTTATCGCACCAAGGTCAAACTGAAAAAAGAGATTGTCACCATGGGTGTTGAGGGTATAGACCCCAGACAGGTGGTGGGCACCTATGTAAAACCTCAGGACTGGAATGATCTGATCTCTGACCCGGAGGTGCTGGTGGTGGATACGCGCAATGACTATGAGGTGGAGATTGGCACCTTTAAAAATGCGGTAGATCCCAAGACAACCAGCTT
>JAYPYO010000110.1:2031-2273 GCA_038135995.1 Porticoccaceae bacterium | reverse complement strand
CGATGCTGATATAACCGAGGATTCGGACGCAGAGGATATAGTCGCGATTATTGCCGTATTTGGGTTACCCCTGTTTTTGTTGATCGCCATTCTCTACTACAAGCACCACAAGCGCATGGTCAAGGTGGCACTGATCAAAGACTATTTAGCCGCAGGCAAAGATGTGCCCATCGAGGTGCTGACGGTGATTAATGGCGAGGAGCCCGACGCTCCCAGCGATAGCTTCCAAAGTGCTGTGCGCA
>JAYPYO010000110.1:0-2021 GCA_038135995.1 Porticoccaceae bacterium | reverse complement strand
CTGTTTATAGGGATTGGCAAGCTGGTCGTGTGGCGTATGAACAGAGACAGCTCTGCAACACTGGCAGACTAAGGCTGTTGCAGTCCCCTACAGATCAGGCACTGATCGAGAGAGTCGTGGCAAGCCAATGCCACGACGCTTTCTCGACTCTGGTCTAACGCCACCAGTCAGATCTGCTTTTCTCGCTGCGACAGATGACCGGCTGGGATGAAGCCCTGGCCGATGATCTTGCTCAGGAGACCTTTATTAAAGCCTTTCAGGCCATGGCCAGCTATAAAGCCGAGGCGAAATTCAGCAGCTGGCTGTATCGCATTGCCTACAACCAACTGGTAAGCCATTTTAGGCTGGCCAGAAACCGGGAAATTACCGGGGTGGATGATACGGTGATCAACGCCCCTGAGCGCGCGGTGAATGACGAGTTTTCAGAGCAGGCGCTGCACAGAGACCTGGCTCGCGCCATGGAACAGTTACCCACTCAGCAGCGCATGGTCATTCACCTTTATTTGCATCGGCAGTTAACTCACCAGGAAATCTGTACTATTATGCAAATACCGCTGGGAACGGTGAAAACCTGTATAAACCGAGGCAGAGCTCAGCTGAGAGACCTGCTATCCAGTTGGCATCACCCGGCCGGTACTAAAGAGGATCATTCATGAGTAAAACCACAGATCTAGACAACCTGTTTGCCCAGGCTCGCAACAGCGAACCCTATTTTAGCAGTCAGGGCTTTGTTACCGGAGTAAAGGCTCGGTTACCGGTTGGCCGCAAGGTGTCTGTTGGTCAAGAGACAGCCGTTACCATTGCTGCCACTGTGCTAGGTGCCGCTGTTGCCTTTCCTTTTTTTCCCGCTGGCGAAATTATCGCCCTGATACCCAGCAGCGTTTCCATTACTCCCGTCGGCCTACTGGCTGCCTCCGGCCTGTTCTCCGGGCTGGTTTATTGGCTTGCTGAACACAGTACAGCCAGCAAATTTTAAACCCCAGCTAATTGGCGTTCGGCGCTGGTGCTGCTTCGGTCTCTGGTTCCGGACTGTGCTTGGCGCGGCGTTTCTTTACCCACCAAATAATGATTCGCAGCAGCGTATAGAAAAACAGCGTAAAAAATCCAAGGGCCATAATAGGTGCCAGGCCGCGCTGGAAACCCAGATCATCGCCTGCGGCCAATAGCCCCTCGTAGAGACTGACAAAGAAAGCTGGCGCCAGATGGGGGTCGTCGCGGTAGGCGGTCACCGGTGTAAACAGCACCACCGTGGCCAGCAACAGCGTACAGTGGCGAATGGCGGCAATGCCAATTTTGCGCACCAGCAGCCAGAGGCAAAATAGCAGACAGAGCGCGCCCGCTGAGTAGGCTACCCAGCCCCACAGATAGTTTTCTGCGCTATACATAGCTGTTATCCATAGCTGTTATCCATCGTTGTTATCCATCCCTACTGCTCAAAGTTAGTCGACCCACTGAATAATATGATCTTCAATATCCTCATCATGCACATGCAGCTCAGAGATCACCCGCCCCTGCAGCGAGGCGCCGTAGCTGTGCAATGTGTCTTTCGAACCACTGACCAGATGATGCCATTCCGGCAGCGGTTTACCCGCGGCAATCAGTCGGTACGAGCAGCTTTGCGGCAGCCAGCCCAGACTGTGAATATTTTCCCTGTCCAGCTTAATACAGTCATCCACGATACTGTGGCGACCGGCATAGTCCAGGCACTGACAGCTCTGGGTATCCAGCAGTTCACAGGTTACATTGGTATGGTAGATCTCTCCACTATCATGATCCTCCAGCTTAACCAGGCAGCACTTGGCGCAGCCATCGCACAGCAGCTCCCACTCCTCTGTGCTCATCTGCTCCAGGGTTTTGGTCTGCCAGAACTTAGCCATAGTTATTGAGGGCACTGGGCGGCTGGTCTGAACCGGGGTACTTGGGCGGCGGCATCTGCAGATAAAAACCTTTGTCGCGCAACTCCTGCAGAACCTTATGAATATCGGCACGGGCCAGTTTGCGCGTCTCACTGAGCACCAGAG
>JAYPYO010000109.1:0-2281 GCA_038135995.1 Porticoccaceae bacterium | reverse complement strand
TCGGGCATTGTCACCACAGCAACCTCGATTATTCAGTATATGTTTGACCATATGCCTCAGATTGGTGTGATTACGACTAAGAGCGTCGGACCTGAACCAAGAGCGGGCAACAGAGAGCCGGTATATAGCCAATATGCACCCGGTTGTTTTGTCAATGCAGTCGGCCTCACTAATCCGGGCGCCCAAGCCGCAGCTGATGCCATGGCCCAGCTGCGCATCCCTGAGGACCGCTTTCTACTGGTATCTATCTTTGGTGGCAGTGTCGAGGAATTTGTCGAGGTAGCCAAAATAATGGCCCCAGTGGCCAATGGCCTGGAGCTTAATCTGTCCTGCCCCCATGCCAAAGGCTACGGTATGGCCATGGGTCAGGACCCGGAGATGGTAAAAGAAGTCACGGCCGCGGTTAAAGCGGTTGTCGATATTCCTGTTATACCCAAACTCACACCAAACACCGACAATATTTCCGATATTGCCCTGGCGGCCGTTGCAGGTGGCGCCGATGGTCTCTGCGCCATCAATACCGTCGGTCCAGGTTATACCTCCTCCCATGGTGAGCCAGTGCTTAGCAATGGTGCAGGCGGAATGTCTGGTAAAGGTGTATTGCCCATCGCTCTCAAATGCGTACGCGAGATCGCCGCAGTCACTGACGTGCCTATTATTGGCTGTGGTGGCGTAAGCAGCGCAGCAGATACCAGAGAGTTTTTAAACGCAGGCTCTACCATAGTCGGCGTAGGTTCGGCTCTGACTGGTATGACTACGGACGAAATTGGCAGCTACTTTAACCAGTTGGAATCTGACCTCAGCTTTGACTCGGACAAAGCCGAAGGCCACATTCGCTACGATATAGATATGGACTTTGCACCTGTGGTGCTGGTTGAGAACAAGCGCGTCTGTGAGGACATATGCGTACTGACCTTCGATCGAAAAATTAATATTCAAGCCGGAGAGTTTGTTTTTCTGTGGGTGCCTGGAGTTGGCGAGAAGCCTTTCTCAGCCCTATCGGATGACCCCTTTCAGCTAGCAGTAATTGATGTGGGCACCTTTACCCATCACCTGATGGATCTAGCCGTGGGTACTGAAGTCTATGTGCGAGGCCCCCATGGTATACCAGTATCCCCTGCAGACGACGCCAAGATTATGGCCGTGGCCGGGGGCACAGGTTTGGCGGCTGTCTACCAGCTGGCCAGGGACTTTGGCAATGCTGAAGTATTCACCGGCGCCCGCACTGCGGAGCGCCTCTACTATCTTGAAGAATGTCAGCAGATAGCCGAGGTGCATGTGGCCACTGATGATGGCAGTCAGGGCTTTAAGGGTGTAGTCACAGAGCTATTGCGCGCTCGCCTGCAGGAGATGACTCGGGCTGAGCTGGATAAGCTGGTTTTCTATAACTGTGGGCCTGCGCCCATGGTGCATGCAGCCGCAGCTGTGCAGCGAGAGTTTTGTGGCGATGACCAGATCTTTAGCGCCATTGATTATCTAACCAAATGCGGCGTGGGTATCTGTGGTGCTTGCGCTGCGCCGGATGGTCAACGTATCTGTGTAGATGGGCCATTTTTACAGGGATCTCCCGCAAGACCAGAAGCAAACTAGTGCATCTCAGATTTACCTTGGATTGTCGGCTAACCTGTGCAATTAGGCCTCCAAGACAGGACGTGAATACGTCCCTGTAGTCTCGAGGCCTAATTGCACAGGTCAGCCTAGATCGAGCGAGATTTTAGGGAAAGAACGATTCGCCTTTGGCAGCCATTTGGCGAAGCCTTTCAGTAGGACGATAGAGTTCGCTTAAATGTGCGTATTTATCACCGCGATCGACTATAGATTGCAGGCCCTCCTCGTCCATCCAACGACAGATTCCCCCTCTAAATGCAGGGAAGCCAACACCGTAAATTAGCGCCATATCAGCTTCAGCCGGAGAGGCCACAATGCCCTCCTCCAGACAGCGCACCATCTCCATAGCCATGGAAACCAACAGGCGATCAACGATCTCATCGGCATCTACCTGATGGGCTGGTCCGGCAATAGATTCCAGCAGGGCCACAGCCTCAGAGTCCACCAGCTTAGCTGGCTTACCCTTTTCATTAAGCTCGTATTTATAGTAGCCAAGGCCATTTTTCTGCCCCAGGCGACCAGCACCGTGAATGGTTTCTGTGGGCCAGTTATCACCCTTGATATAGCGCTCAGGCAGGCCCTCAATCATCGAGCTGTAGCAATGGATAATGGTATCAATACCAATCACATCCATAAGATAGGCCGGCCCCATTGGCAGTCCCCAGGCTTCCAT
>JAYPYO010000108.1:0-2393 GCA_038135995.1 Porticoccaceae bacterium | reverse complement strand
TGCAGGTGATAGAGCTGGATAAAATTATCGAGCGTATCCGCACCATTGTGTCTCAGGTGACCAGCGGTCTGGAAGTGATGACCCTATTGATTCTCAGCTGTGGCGTCCTGGTGATGTTTGCCGCCGTCAGCCTGTCCATGTCCGAGCGCCTGCAAGAGAGCGCCATACTGCGCACATTGGGCAGCTCAAGGCGGTTGATACTGGGTATTCAACTGGTGGAGTTTACCGTGCTGGGTGTGATGGCCGGCCTGTTGGCAGCCATAGGGGCCGAGGCCGCAGTGGCCATGATTCAACGCTTTATGTTTGATCTGCCGTTTGCCATGCACCCCTGGATCTGGGTGGCCGGACCTGTTGCCGGTGGCCTGTTGGTAGGCAGTCTGGGTGTTGGCTACAGCCGCAAAGCGGTAGTGCAGCCTCCATTGGAAGTGCTAAAAAATCTTTAATGCAAAGCCAGGTGGCTAGCGCAGGGGCAGCTGGATATGGAAGGTAGTGCCCACATCCGGGTCAGAGGTCAATGCAATCTGACCCTGATGCTGGTCCACCACAATAAAGTGCGAGAACGATAACCGCTTGCCCGGACCAAACTGGCCGCTGTCGTTGCCGTCGGCAGCAAAGGGCTCAAAGATGGTCTTTTGCTCCTCCAGGCTAATACCGCGGCCATTGTGCTGAATACGCACCCACAGATTATCGTAGAACACCGAGACTTCAATATTGATGACCGGCATATGATCGCCATCGTCTATTACACCCAGGGCATAGCATGAGTGGCGGAACAGGCTTAAAAACACCTGCTGCATCTCAGTGATATAACAGGGAATCTCAGGCACATCGTCGGGACAGTCTATATTGACCTTAACGTCTTTAAAGCGCATGCCGGGCATAACCGACAGCACATCATTGGCCAGCTCCACCGAGTGGTGAATTACATCGAGCATATTGGCCTCGGCCTTAGTACCACCGCCGCCGCCAGAGAAAGTCACCAGATTATCGATAATAGAGGTTGCCTGCTGGCCGCGAATAACTGCGTTCTCCAGCATCTCGCGCATGCCCTCTACATCCATAGGCTCGTCAGTTAAATCCTGGCGCACCTCTTTCACATCTTTAATAATCGCCCGCAGAGGAATATTAATATCATGGGCCATAATTGAGGCCATCTCACCCATAGACGACATCTTGTCGCGCTGTATCAGCATGGTCTCGTTTTGCACCCGCTGGGTCACATCGTCAACCAGAATCACCACACCGGTTTCCATCTGGTTTTGCAATGGATAAATCGTAATATCAAAGTGGTACTGACCGCGCTGACTGTACTTAATAGTCAGGGTCTCGTTGTCGTCCAGCGCCTGCTGTATCTGCTGGGGGGTCACACTTATCGAGGGGAAGGCCTCCCACAGATCCTGTCCCATCACGCTTGCCGAGGGCAGCCCGCTAATTTCTTCAGCGCGATGGTTCCACTGGGTAATACGGTTCTCTTTACTCAGGCCTATCAGCATCAGCGGCATAGAGCGCAAAATACTGGTGATATAAGACTCAGAGCTGCGCAGCCGCTCGGTGGTAGATCTATGCTCAACAATCTCGTCTTCCAGCGTCGCCGTGCGCTCCTTTACCCGCAGCTCCAGCTGGGTGCGAATTTCCTCAAGCTCAAGGTTGTACTGACGCACCTGCCGACGGGTAAAGAACAGCCGCGCAATAGTTAGCGACAGCGCAATAATCAGAATACCGCTAGAGAAGTTGGCCACATACTGCCAGTTGGTCGAGCCGTCGTCATTGCGCACAAACCAAAATACATCCGCAGCCGCGGCCTGGCTAAACAGGGGCAATATCAGGGCAGTACATTTTTTTATCAGGTCCAATTTGGGTACATCTCTAGGGCTGGGTTGAGATCCCTATTATAGCGATGAAAATCCAGTTGTCAGTGCCTGTGGGTGGCTTTGATCTTAAATTATTTGTGGCGGCCGCCTTGATAAATTCACCCTGGACAGAGTGGTGAACTGGTTGCGTCGATTGGATAAGCGAGTTGAATTAAGGTTGCGATAAATATTCTCGAGGGAAGGTAGGGTTTTTTTGGGTTTCGGAGTCCTATAAGTACAGTGATTAAATTTTAAATCTTTTTAGTCCGAAACTTTGTAGCCCCTGCTGGTCTGTATCACTCCCCCTCCTTACAGCAGGGGTTTTTTTTCGTCCCCAGAAAAGTGCAGTTACGAAGAGCAACTCACCGATATCTGCTCTGCCCAGTCGGGCGGCAATCCGGCGTAATGTTGGGCCTGGGGGTGCTCGGCAAAGGGCGCCTGCAGTATCTCCAGCAGCAAATTCACCTCTGTGTAATCTCCCTGATGGGCCTGCTCTATGGCGGCCTGGGCCATATAGTTGCGCAGCACATACTTTGGGTTTAC
>JAYPYO010000107.1:0-2443 GCA_038135995.1 Porticoccaceae bacterium | reverse complement strand
CAGTACTCCAACCGCGAGATGGTGCGCCTGCATAAAGAGCGCGTAGACCAGGGTCGCACCAGTATTTTAATGGGTCTGGCCAGCTTTGCTGAGGGAGTGGATCTGCCCGGTAACTACTGTAAGCATGTGGTGATTGCCAAGCTGCCCTTTGCGGTGCCAGATGATCCTTTGCAAGAAGCACTGGCCGAATGGATTGAAGATAATGGCGGCAACTCCTTTTTTGATATTTCCCTGCCTATAGCTTCTCTGAGACTGATACAGGCCTGTGGTCGTCTGTTGCGCACAGAAACAGATACGGGCACTGTAACCATTCTCGATAAGCGTCTGGTGACCAAGCGTTACGGCACCCAGCTAATTAATGCACTGCCGCCATTTCGCCGCGAGATTGGTTGATGCAGGTCTATCAGGAGTTGGCTGATTTACTGGCCCATGTAAGCGCTGGGTTGCAGTCTATGGGCCTGTGGCAGACGCAGCCACCAGCGGCAGAAGCCCTAGCCAGCACTGAGCCCTTTGCGGTGGATAAGTTATCCTTTAATCAGTGGTTGCAGTTTATTTTTGTGCCGCGAATGCAGCAGATAATAGCCAGTCAGTCGCCTCTGCCAGAGAGCTGCAGCATTGCACCTATGGCCGAAGAATTTTTTAGTCAGCAGCAAAATCTGCACCCACAAAAAAGCGCGGCCATGCTTGAGCATTTGGCCGCGCTTGATCGACTGATTACCCACAATTAGCTTTTGGCTTTTTTGGGCTTCTTGGTATAGGTTTTTTTCTTCTTAATTGGGCTGCTGCCATCGGTGGCCTTACCCTTGGCAAAGCCTTTTTTGTCTTTGGCAAATTTGCCCCCGGCGGGCTTTTTCTTGCCGAAGTCTCTCTTCTTGGCCGGTCGCTGACTGTCTGCCGTGCGTTTCTCATCCACATCTCGACTCAGGGTTTTCTTGATTCTCGGCTGACGCGGCTCGCTGTGCTCAGAGGCCTGTTTTGAGGGCGCGGCATTGGGATTAAACACACTGAGGCGCATAGGCTTGGCGCAGACCCGAACCTTCTTTAGGTGCTTTAGCAGATCATCGGGCATGCCCTCGGGCAGATCGACGGTGCTGTAGTCATCATGGAGTTTAATTGAGCCGATAAAGCGGCTGCTAATATCAGCCTCATTGGCGATAGCGCCGACAATATTGGATGGGGTGATGCCATCGTTATTGCCCACTTCCAGGCGGTAGGTGACCATGGCGATATTATTGCCATTTTCATCGCGCAGGCCGGGGTCTCGTGGCGAGCTGTCCTCTCGCCTCGGGCGATCATCCCGTCGCGGACGATCATCGCGCTTAGAGCGCTCTTCACGACGACTCTCTTTGCGATCGCGATTATTTTCTCGGGGCGCCACAATATTGTCCAGCTTGGGAAACAGTGGGCGTTCTTTTTGATTTTCATAGGTCAGAGCGGCGGCAATATCTGCCATATCCAGCTCATTTTCATCGGCAAACCTAGTGATCAAATCACGGAATTTATCCAGACGTGGTGTTTCCAAGGTCTTCACCAGCTGGTCAGTAAAGTGCTGAATGCGCTGGTTGCTGACCTGCTCGTTGCTTGGCATGGTCAGAGGTGTAATAGATTGGCGAGTCGACTTCTCAATCGAACGCAGCAAACGAGTCTCTTTAGGCGTGATAAATAAAATTGCCTTGCCGTCACGGCCAGCGCGACCGGTTCGACCAATACGGTGCACATAGGACTCGTTGTCGTAGGGGATATCAAAGTTAATCACATGGCTGATGCGCTCGACATCCAGCCCTCGAGCCGCCACATCTGTGGCTACAACCACGTCAATCTGGCCCTTTTTGAGGCGATTAATAGTGCGCTCGCGCAATGCCTGGCTGAGGTCACCATTGAGCGCGGCAGAGGAGAAGCCTCGGGCTTCTAGGCGCTCAGCAATATCTACAGTAGACGACTTGGTGCGCACAAAAATAATCATGCCGTCGAAGGATTCAACTTCCAGTACGCGGGTCAGGGCATCCATTTTCTGGTGGGCCTTAACCGTCACATACTGTTGCTCAATACGCTCAACGGTTTTGGTTTTAGCCTCAATGCTAACCCGTTCTGCATCGCCGAGATATTTCTCGGCAACACGGCGAATCTGGTTGGGCATGGTGGCAGAGAATAGTGCGCGCTGACATTGCGGTGGAGTCTGCGACAGAATAGTCTCAACATCGTCAATAAAACCCATGCGCAGCATCTCATCGGCTTCATCCAAAATCAGCCCTTTTATCTGGCTGAGATCAAGGCTGCGACGACGCAAATGATCCAGCATACGACCAGGAGTACCTACCACAACCTGCACACCACGCTTGAGGCTACGCAGCTGGCCACCAATATCAGCGCCGCCATAAATCGGCAGTACATTAAAGCCCTTCATATACTTGGCGTAGCTCTGAAACGCCTCAGCCACCTGAAT
>JAYPYO010000106.1:0-2578 GCA_038135995.1 Porticoccaceae bacterium | reverse complement strand
ATCCGTGAAGGCGGTCGTACAGTAGGTGCTGGTGTTGTAGCCAAGATCATCGACTAACTGCAGCACAGAGTCTGAGACGCAAAGCCGAGGCATCTTGATGTCTCGGCTTAGCTGTCAGATAGGGAAAGTAATAAAGTTTACTGTAGGCCAGTAGTTCAATTGGTAGAGCACCGGTCTCCAAAACCGGCTGTTGGGGGTTCGAGTCCCTCCTGGCCTGCCACTTATAAGTTTGGGAAATATCCATGAGTGCTGTAGCAGAAGAAAAGCAATTTCGTCTTGACTGGCTAAAGTGGCTGGTTGTACTGCTGATCGTCGGTGGTGCCATCTATGCAAATTGGTATTTTTCAGCGGAGTCAGTGCTCTACAGGGTGCTGGGTCTTATTGTTGCTGCTGGTGTTGCGGCTTTGGTTGCAGCCCAGACGGCAAAAGGCAGAGCAGTAGTTGAGTTGTCTGTTGGCGCGCGCACAGAGTGGCGCAAAGTCGTATGGCCAACTAAGCAAGAGCGTAACCAGACTACTTTGATCGTGGTTGCGGTAATTTTATTGATGGCGCTGATTCTGTGGGGTATTGATTCCCTGCTGAGTTGGATCGCTGCGACGATAATGGGTTAGGAGAGAGGCATGTCGATGCGCTGGTATGTGGTACATGCTTATTCGGGTTACGAGAAAAAAGTAGCTCTGGCGATTCAGGATCGTGTGCAGATGCACGGGCTGCAAGATCGCTTTGGTGAGATATTAGTGCCCACTGAAGAAGTCGTTGAAATGAAAAGTGGTCAAAAACGCACGAGTGAGCGTATGTTCTTCCCTGGCTATGTTCTGGTGCAGATGGATCTTGATGACGACACATGGCACCTGATTAAAGAGACTCCGCGTGTAATGGGCTTTATTGGTGGCAAGGCAGATAAGCCTGCCCCTATCACAGATAAAGAAGCAGATCTGATTCTGCAGCGGGTTCACGACTCAGAAGAGGCGCCGCGACCCAAGACTATGTTTGAGCCTGGCGAAATGGTGCGGGTTACAGATGGGCCGTTTAATGACTTCAATGGCACAGTTGAAGAAGTGAATTATGAAAAGAGCCGACTGCGTGTGGCGGTATCGATTTTTGGTCGATCAACCCCAGTTGAGCTTGAGTTTACTCAGGTAGAAAAGGCCTGATAGCAATTTGGTAGGCCGGCAATTCCGCCGACCTACCGGGGAGCCGTAGAAAGATACTGCTATTCGTGGCGGATCTGGAGGCGATAACACCCAATAGTGGAGAAGAAAGATGGCTAAGAAAGTATCAGCTTATATCAAGCTGCAAGTGCCTGCCGGTCAGGCCAATCCAAGTCCACCCGTAGGTCCAGCACTGGGCCAGCACGGCGTGAACATCATGGAATTCTGTAAAGGTTTTAACGCGCAGACCCAAGGCATTGAGCAGGGCGCACCTGTACCAGTAGTGATTACTGTGTACGGCGACCGTAGCTTTACCTTTGAAATGAAGACTCCGCCCGCCTCTTACCTGCTGAAGAAGGCTGCAGGTCTCAAGAGCGGTTCCGGTCGTCCTAATACCGACAAAGTGGGCAAGGTAACCCGTGCTCAGCTTGAAGAAATCGTTAAAACTAAAGAACCCGATCTGACAGCCGCCGATATGGATGCTGCAGTTCGAACCATTGCTGGCTCAGCCCGGTCAATGGGTATTGAAACGGAGGGCGTGTAAATGGCCAAGTTATCCAAACGCCGTCGCGCGATCAATGAAAAAGTTGAAGAGGGAAAGCTGTATTCGGTATCTGAGGCATTTAGCCTGCTGAAAGAGCTGTCCTCTGTAAAGTTTAATGAAACCGTCGATGTGGCTGTTAATCTGGGCATCGATCCGCGTAAGTCTGATCAGATTGTCCGCGGTGCCACCACTCTGCCAAACGGTTCAGGCAAAGATGTTCGCGTCTGTGTCTTTGCTCAGGGCGATGCCGCTGAAGCAGCCAAGGCTGCTGGTGCTGAATTGGTAGGTATGGACGAATTAGCGGAAGACATTAAAGGCGGCAATATGGACTTTGACGTGGTTATTGCTGCGCCAGATGCCATGCGCGTTGTAGGTCTTCTGGGTAAGGTTCTGGGTCCTCGCGGCCTGATGCCAAACCCCAAGTCCGGCACTGTAACTCCCGATGTGGCTGGGGCTGTTAAAAATGCCAAAGCCGGTCAGGTTCGCTTTCGTGCTGACAAGAACGGTATTGTCCATGGCGGCATAGGTGTGATCGCTTTTGAAGCGGCCGCGCTGCAGCAAAATCTAGAAGCGTTGATGGCTGATTTGGCTAAAGCCAAGCCTGCATCAGCCAAGGGCGTCTATGTTAAGAAGATCACCGTATCTTCCACCATGGGTCCAGGATTACAAATTGATCAGGCCTCTCTGAGCGCCTAATCAACCGGCAGCTAAGGCTGCCAAATAAAGACTTTGGGGTCCAAGCTGAAGTGTGTTTTCAGCTGGGGCCGTTAAAGACCGTAGGTTCCCGAGAGGGGTTAATAGCAGACAGTGGCAGTATTGCTGGAAGTTTCCTACGCAGGCGGTGAACCCGGTACAGAATATTGAACTGGTAATTTTCACCTAA
>JAYPYO010000105.1:0-3051 GCA_038135995.1 Porticoccaceae bacterium | reverse complement strand
CGCGCCGAGCTGGATGTAGAGGTGCATGTCAGCAAAGGCACCTATGTGCGCAGTCTAGCTGAAGACCTGGGTGCGGCACTGGGCTGCGGTGCCCATGTTAGCGCCCTGCATCGACATGTAGCTGGACCCTTTACCGAGCAGGAATCCATGACATTGCCAGAGCTGGAAAAGCTACGTGAAAACGCTGAGGCAGCGGACCTGGATTATCTGCTAAAACCCATGGATATAGCTGTCGCCGACCGTATGGCCGTGGAATTAAGCGAAATTGTGGCCGGATATTTCCAGCTAGGCCAGGAAGTAATGTCGACACAGGCCTTTCGTTGTGGCCAAGAAGGCGATATAGTGCGCGTCTTTCGCGAGGGCGGCGCCTTTTTAGGCGTAGGAACAGTGACCGAAGACGGTAAAGTAGCCCCGAAAAGACTAGTGGTTGAGAGCTAACCACCCAAAGTTTCAAATTAGGTTGTCTGTAAATATGCGCGGGCAACCCGAATTTAATTAACCCGCATATTGGAGAAAATATCATGGCACTGAGTGCAGAAGAAAAAGCAGCAATCGTTTCTGAACATGCTACCTGCGAAAACGACACAGGTTCACCGGAAGTCCAGGTTGCACTGCTGACCGTAAACATCAACAAGCTACAGGGTCACTTTGGTGATCATAAGAAAGACCATCACTCACGTCGTGGTCTGATTCGCATGGTAAACCAGCGTCGCAAGTTGCTCGACTACTTAAAGGGCAAAGACGCAGAGCGTTACGCCGCGTTGATCAAGAAGCTTGGTTTACGTAGATAAGTGTTCTCGGTGCGGCTCCCTGTAAAAATGGAGCCGCATTCATTTCTAAGAGCACATAACTCGCCCCAATGCTATGTCCCTATCTTTGCTGATCGAGTTACTTATGGCTGCCTAGACTGGTAGCCATAAGTAACCCGAGCAGCGCACAGGGCATGCAAGAAAGGCGCTAATTGGAAAAACAAAGGTAAAAATATGACTCCTTTAATTAAGAAGTTTCAATACGGTGACCATACCGTCACTTTGGAAACTGGCCGTATTGCCCGTCAGGCAACTGGTGCAGTTTTATGTTCCGTCGACAACACCTCAGTACTCTGTACTGTAGTTGGCGCCCGTGAAGCCAAGCCCGGGATGGATTTCTTCCCGCTGGGTGTTCACTACATTGAGAAAGCCTATGCGGCAGGCAAGATTCCCGGCGGCTTTTTTAAGCGTGAAGGCCGACCCACAGAGAAAGAAACACTGACCTCTCGCCTGATCGACCGTCCAATCCGTCCTCTTTTCCCCAATGGGTTTAAAAATGAGGTTCAGGTTGTTTGTACAGTAATGTCTGCCGAGAAAAATGTTGACCCAGATATCGCCGCGATGATCGGCACCTCAGCCGCACTGTCTATCTCAGGTATACCTTTTAATGGTCCCGTGGGCGCCGCTCGCGTAGGTTATAACGACGAGCAGGGCTATCTGTTAAACCCAACCTATTCAGAGTTGGAAGGTTCCTCACTGGATATGGTGGTTGCAGGCACCAAAGATGCGGTATTGATGGTTGAGTCTGAGGCCAGCGAACTGTCAGAAGACACCATGCTGGGTGGCGTACTGTTTGCTCACCAAGAAATGCAAACGGTGATCAGTGTTATCGAAGACCTGGCTGCAGAAGCGGGCAAGCCGCGCTGGGACTGGCAGGCCGAAGAAGAAGATGTTGAACTGAAAGATGCCCTGAAAGCAGCCGTTGGTACTGAGCTGGACGCCGCCTATCAGGTGGTTGACAAGCAGGCTCGTGTTGCCTCAGTGAACGGTCTTCGCGATCGCGCTGTTGCCGAACTGGCCAGCGAAGATGGTCATTCTGAAGAAGACCTGAAAGACGCCTTCAAAAAGCTGGAGAAAAACATTGTACGTGGCCGCATTATCCGCGGTGAGCCGCGCATCGATGGCCGTGACACCAAGAAAGTGCGCGCTATCAATGTAGAAGTAGGCATTCTCGACAAGGTACATGGTTCATCACTGTTTACCCGTGGCGAGACCCAGGCCATCGTAGCCGCTACTCTGGGTTCAACCCGTGATGCACAGATGATCGATGCCCTCGAAGGCAAGAAAGACGATCCATTTATGCTGCACTACAACTTCCCTCCCTACTCAGTAGGCGAATGTGGCCGTATTGGCTTCACCAGCCGTCGCGAAGTAGGTCACGGTCGTTTGGCTCGTCGCGGTATTAACGCCGTACTGCCATCCGTAGAAGACTTCCCCTATGCCATGCGCGTCGTATCAGAGATCACCGAATCTAACGGTTCAAGCTCCATGGCCTCAGTCTGTGGCTCAAGCCTGGCGTTGATGGACGCTGGTGTACCTCTGAAAGCACCAGTTGCTGGTATCGCCATGGGTCTGGTTAAAGAAGACGAAGGCTACGCCGTACTGACTGATATCCTCGGTGACGAAGACCACCTCGGCGATATGGACTTTAAAGTCGCAGGTACAGCCGCTGGTATCACTGCGCTGCAGATGGATATTAAAATCGAAGGCATTACCGAAGAGATTATGGAAATCGCCCTGGAGCAGGCTATGGAAGCCCGTATGCACATACTCGGTGAGATGAATAAGGTCATCGCAGCAGGTCGTGACGAAGTGGCTGAATCAGCGCCTCGCATGGGTACTATGCAGATCGACCCAGACAAGATCCGCGATGTTATCGGTAAAGGTGGCGCGACTATTCGTGCGCTCTGTGAAGAGCACAACTCAACCATCGACATCACTGACGATGGCGCAGTTAAGATCTACTCAGAAGACAACGACAGCCTGCAGGCTGCTATAGATGCAGTCACTGCAATTGTTGCCGATCCAGAGCCAGGCACCATCTACGATGGCAAAGTAGTTCGCATCGTAGACTTCGGCGCTTTTGTTAACTTTATGCCTGGAACAGACGGCCTGGTACATATCAGCCAGATTGCCCAGGAGCGTGTAGCCAAGGTCACCGACTACCTGAGCGAAGGCCAGGATGTTCGCGTTAAGGTACTGGAAATCGACAACCGCGGCCGCGTTAAGCTGTCCATCAAAG
>JAYPYO010000104.1:0-3097 GCA_038135995.1 Porticoccaceae bacterium | reverse complement strand
CCAGAGTCGAGAAAGCGTCGTGGCATTGGCTTGCCACGACTCTCTCGATCAGTGTCTGATCTGTAGGGGACAGCAAAGTACTAGTCTGCCTGTGTCGCTGAGCTGTCTCTGTTCATGCGCCACACGATCAGCTTGCCAATACCTATAAACAGTGGGATTAGGCCCACAGCAGCGAGCTCCCAGGAGACTGCAATACCCAGAAACAGAATCAACCCCATACCCAAAGTGATGCTGCGCACAGCACTTTGGAAGCTATCTGCTGGGGCATCCGGCTCAGCCCCATTGATCACTGTCAGCACCTCGGTGGGCACATCTTTGCCTGCGGCTATATAGTCTTTTATCAATGCAGCCTTGACCATGCGCTTGCGGTGCTTGTAGTAGAGAATGGCTATCAACAAAAACAGAGGTAACCCAAATATTGCAATAATCGCGACTATGCCCTCTGCGTCCGAATCCTCAGTCATATCAATATCGCGGTGCACCTGGATTGTCATTTCGTCATCCAGACTTTCCAGGCTAGTCAACAGTTGCTGTTTGTCCTCTTCGCCAAGATCGCTCCACTGGGTCATGGCCAGGGTTTTGATCACCTCTTTTATCGAGGCGATGCCATCCCCCGAGGATTCAATGCTTATAAATGCAGCACTCTCCTCGCCGTCAGTGCTGTCTTCCTCGCTGGCAAACTCTTCTATGATAGTTTCAAGGTTGGCCCCCTCGGTATCGCCGCGAATCATTATTTTTACGCCCTTGGCAGAGCTGTCATCTGAGGCAGAAACGGAAAACTCCATATTCATTTCTTCGCTCTGCTGCTGAGTCTCCTGCTCCTCGGCAGGCTCCGCTGCAAAGGTGGGAGCCGTCATTAAGACTGCGACCAGAGGCAGTGCTCTGAGTGTCAGGGATTTAAAAGGGTTGTTCATGGTTGTCTCCAGGGCTTATAGCGCCTTAAGGTTAGGGGTATCTGTTGGTACAGTAGCGACTCACTATACCTCAGCTGTTATTCATAAGACGCGCTCATACAGCCGTTTGGATTCAGCCATAAGACAATAACTCTAAAATAGTAGATCAGAAATAAACCAGATACTCCCCGGTCATAGTTTTTCTCGATTTTCGCTATTTATAGGGGGCTGGCGGGCCGATTAAGGTTCTAAAAACAGGCCTTAATCGATTATTATGCAATGCTTAACAAGAATTCACCCCCAAGAAGTGGACCCAGATACTATGAAATTTACCGGTACAGACGACTATATAGCCACAGACGAACTGCAGATGGCAGTAAACGCCGCCGTAACCTTGCAGCGCCCCCTGCTTATCAAAGGAGAGCCGGGCACGGGCAAGACCATGCTGGCAGAGCAGGTGGCTAGCTCGCTGGGTATGCCACTGCTGTCATGGCACATTAAATCCACAACCAAAGCTCAGCAGGGTCTGTACGAATACGACGCGGTATCCCGTCTGCGCGACTCGCAACTGGGAAGCGACAAGGTCCATGATATTGGCAACTACATCAAGCGCGGCAAGCTGTGGGAAGCATTTACCGCAGAACAGCAATGTGTATTGCTGATCGACGAAATCGATAAGGCCGATATTGAATTCCCCAACGACCTGCTGCTGGAGCTGGACAAAATGGAGTTTCATGTCTACGAGACCGGCGAAAACATTAAAGCCGTGCAGCGTCCGATTGTGATTATTACCAGTAACAACGAAAAAGAGCTGCCCGACGCCTTCTTGCGTCGCTGTTTCTTCCACTTTATCAACTTCCCCGACCGCATGACTATGCAGCGTATTGTGGATGTGCACTTCCCCAAAATTAAGAAAAAGCTGGTAGACGAAGCTCTGGATATCTTCTTTGATGTGCGCAAGATTCCCGGTCTTAAGAAAAAGCCCTCTACCTCAGAGCTGGTCGACTGGTTAAAGCTGGTTATGTCTGACGATATTCCCGAAGATATTTTGACCAACCGCGACCCCACCAAAGCAATCCCACCGCTGTACGGTGCGCTGCTGAAAAATGAGCAAGACGTACATCTGCTGGAGCGACTGGCCTTTATGACCCGCCGCGCCGGCCAATAGCGCGCTGCTCCCATGCTGATTAACTTCTTCTTCACGCTCAAAAAAGCCAAGGTGCCAGTGTCCCTGCGCGAGCTGTTGGACCTGCTCGACGCCATGGATCACAACCTGGCCTTTGGCTCGATCGACGATTTCTATACTCTGGCCCGCACAGTAATGGTCAAAGATGAGAAATTTTACGACCGCTTCGACAAAGCCTTCGGTGCCTACTTTAAAAACCTCGAAAATATCGACGGTATTATCGAAGCACTGATTCCCGAAGACTGGCTGCGCCAGGAGTTTGAGAAACACTTTACCGAAGAAGAAAAAGCCAAGATCGAGAGCCTAGGCGGCCTGGAAAAGCTAATCGAAGAGTTTAAAAAGCGCCTCGAAGAGCAAAAAGAGCGCCACGAGGGCGGCAATAAATGGGTGGGCACCAATGGTACCTCACCCTTTGGCCACGGCGGCTTCAACCCTGAGGGTATCCGCATAGGTGGCCCAGGTGGCAAAGGCACAGCAGTTAAAGTCTGGGACGAGCGCCAGTACCAGGATCTGGATGACTCGGTTGAGATTGGCACCCGCAATATCAAAGTAGCCCTGCGCCGCCTGCGTAAATTTGCCCGCGAAGGCTCCGCCGACCAGCTGGATCTGGATGACACCATTGGCAGCACAGCCCGCAACGCAGGCTATCTGGATATCAAAATGGTGCCCGAGCGTCACAATGCCGTGAAGGTACTGATATTTTTCGATATTGGCGGCTCCATGGACCCCTATGTGCGCCTCTGTGAAGAGCTGTTTTCGGCAGCCAAAACCGAGTTTAAGCATCTTGAATATTTCTATTTCCACAACTGCATGTACGACTATGTGTGGAAAGACAACCACCGCCGTCGCGAAGAGCAGATCTCGGTGTTTGACCTGATACACAAATATTCATCGGACTACAAAGTCATCTACGTAGGCGACGCCAGCATGGCCCCCTACGAAGTCACCAGCCCGGGCGGCAGCGTGGAGTACCACAACGAAGAGTCTGGCGCCGTGTGGATGCAGCGCATGACCGACG
>JAYPYO010000103.1:0-3314 GCA_038135995.1 Porticoccaceae bacterium | reverse complement strand
GTGAAGGGCAATAAGCTGGTGATTCGCCCGCTGCCCGGTCTGCCGGTGATTCGCGATCTGGTGATTGATATGAGCCAGTTTTACGCTCAGTACGAGAAGATTCAGCCCTATATGATCAATAACAGCCCGGCACCGGCCATTGAACGCCTGCAGTCTCCGGAAGAGCGCGCCAAGCTGGATGGCTTGTATGAGTGTATTCTGTGCGCTTGCTGCTCAACTGCCTGCCCATCGTTCTGGTGGAACCCGGATAAGTTTATTGGCCCCTCTGGCCTGTTGCAGGCCTATCGCTTTTTGGCCGATAGCCGCGATACAGCCACTGAAGAGCGTCTGGCTAACCTGGACGATCCGTTCAGTGTGTTCCGCTGCCACGGCATTATGAACTGTGTTCAGGTTTGCCCTAAGGGCTTAAATCCGACCAAGGCAATCGGTCATATTCGCAGTATGTTGATCAGAAGTGCTACTTAATCTGTCAGATTAGCCTAAATCACAAGGCTAAAAGCCCCAAACGGCCAGTTTTTACTGGCCGTTTTGCTAAATGCAGTTTAGAATACGCGCGGTCGAAAATGGCCTAATACACAGTATTTAAATGGGGAATATTTGTAATGCCTGAGGGCTTAATGGAGCAATTCCTGCGCTCCTCCCACTTTTCCGGTGGAAACGCCGCCTACATCGAAGAACTCTACGAAACCTATCTGCACGAACCCAACAGCGTGCCGGAGGAGTGGAGCAGTTTTTTTGACTCCCTCCCACGCACCAATGGTTCCGTAACTCCCGATATTTCTCACGCCACTATTATTCAACACTTTGAACTGCTCGGCCGCCGCCAGGCTCGGCCAACGCCAGCTCCAGGCTCTGGTGGTATCCACCTTGAGCATGAGCGCAAGCAGGTTAAAGTTGTTCAGCTGATTAGCTCCTATCGCTTTCGCGGTCACCAGAAAGCCAATCTAGACCCACTGGGGTTGATGGTGCGTGAGGATGTGCCTGATTTGCATCTGCACTTTCACGGTTTGACCGATGCTGATCTAGATACCACTTTCCAGACCAGCCCTCTGTATATGGGCAAGCCTGAGGCAACTCTGCGTGAGATTGTCGAGACGCTGGAAGAGACCTACTGTGGCCATCTGGGGCCAGAGTTTATGCATATCACCAGCTTTGCGGAAAAGCAGTGGCTGGCCCAGCGTTTTGAGTCTGTGCGCTCCAAGCCCACCTATGGCGATGAGGCGCGCATTGATGTACTGAGCCGTCTGACTGCTGCTGAGGGCCTGGAAAAACATCTCGACTCCAAGTATCCGGGCACCAAGCGCTTTGGTCTCGAGGGTGGCGAGAGCCTGATACCGCTGCTCGATTGTCTGGTGCGTCGCTCTGGCGAGTATGGCTGTAAAGAGATTGTTATGGCCATGGCTCACCGCGGTCGACTCAATGTGCTGGTCAATATCCTGGGTAAAAACCCAGCGGAACTGTTTGAAGAATTTGAAGGCAAACGTCTGGTCAATACCAGTGGCGACGTGAAGTACCATCAGGGCTTTTCATCCAATGTGATGACCCCTGGGGGTGAGGTGCATATGGCACTGGGCTTTAACCCGTCGCACCTGGAGATTTCCTGTCCGGTAGTGATTGGCTCTGGCCGCGCCCGTCAGGACCGTCGCGACGATGCCAGTGGCGAAAAGGTTGTGCCTATTTTGATGCACGGCGATGCCGCCTTTGCCGGTCAGGGTGTGGTCATGGAGACCTTCCAGCTGTCTCAGACCCGCGCCTATAAAACCGGCGGCACTATCCATATTGTGATCAATAACCAGGTGGGCTTTACCACCAGCCGGCAGGACGATGCGCGCTCTACTGAGTACTGCACAGATATCGCCAAGATGGTGCAGGCGCCCATACTGCATGTCAATGGCGACAACCCGGATGCGGTTATGTTTGCGGCCATGTTGGCCATGGACTACCGCTATGAGTTTGGCAAAGATGTGGTGATTGACCTGGTCTGTTACCGCCGCCGCGGCCACAACGAGACCGATGAGCCTTCCTCAACTCAGCCGCTGATGTACGACATTATTCGCAAGCACAGCACCACCAGAACCCTGTATGCCCAGAAGCTGGCTGCAGAGGGCGTGTTGGAGCAGGATAAGGCCAATGAGATGGCCAATGAATACAGAGCCAGTCTGGATAACGGTGACTTTGTGGTGCACAACCTGGTGCGCGAGCCAGATACCAGCCTGTTTGTTAACTGGAACCCGTATCTTGGCCACGACTGGCGCACGCCAGCGCACACCGGCATAGATCTGAAAGCTCTGCAGGATGTGGCCGTCAAAATTACCCAGATTCCGGATGGTATTCAGGTGCAGCGCCAGGTGGCCAAAATTTACGACGACCGCCGCAAAATGGCCGGCGGTGCTCTGCCTCTTAACTGGGGTATGGCTGAGCTGCTCGCCTATGGCACTCTGCTGCAGGAAGGTTTTCCGATTCGTTTGACCGGTCAGGATGTGCGTCGCGGTACTTTCTCTCACCGCCATGCGGTGGTATTTAACCAGAAAGATGGCGAAGCCTATCTGCCCATGACCAATCTCTACGAGGGTCAGCCGCGCTTTGATATCTATGACTCGGTGCTGTCTGAAGAGGCGGTGCTGGCGTTTGAATATGGCTATGCCACCACAGCGCCCAAGGGTCTGATTATCTGGGAAGCCCAGTTTGGTGACTTTGCCAATGGCGCCCAGGTGGTGATTGACCAGTTTATTGCCAGTGGCGAGCACAAATGGGCCCGTATGTCTGGGCTTACCATGCTGCTGCCTCACGGTTTTGAAGGGCAGGGGCCGGAGCACTCCTCGGCTCGACTGGAGCGCTTTCTGCAACTCTGTGCTGAGCACAATATGCAGATCTGTAACCCGACTACGCCAGCGCAGATATTCCACCTGCTGCGTCGTCAGGCTATACGCCCGATGCGTCGCCCGCTGGTGATTATGAGTCCCAAGTGGATTCTGCGTCACAAGTTGGCTACCTCTTCGCTGGAAGATCTGGCCAACGGCGAGTTCCACAATGTGATTGACGATAATCTTGAGCATGAAAAAGTGCGCCGCGTGGTGCTGTGCTCGGGCAAGGTCTATTACCATCTGCTCGAAGAGCGCCTGGAGCGTGGTATTGAAGATATAGCCGTGATTCGTCTGGAGCAGCTGTATCCATTCCCGGATGCTGAGCTGGAAGAGATTCTGCGTCCCTACAGCAATATAGAAGATATTATCTGGTGTCAGGAAGAGCCCATGAATCAGGGTGCCTGGTATAGCAGTCAGCACCATATGCGCCATGTAATTCAGCGCTTAAAA
>JAYPYO010000102.1:0-3382 GCA_038135995.1 Porticoccaceae bacterium | reverse complement strand
GTTTTGGGGGAACAATTTTGCTCACCCGGTTCATCGTATATACGTATTGTGCCATGGAGATAACTATCGATTATTAAGAAATGAATTGAGCGCAAAGCCTTGGCTTTGAAGCTGTAACCAAATTGGGCCTCATTCTAGCTGAAAGCGGGGAGATAAAGAATCAACTAGCGTAAAAACTGCAGTCTCAACCGTTAACATTTATGCAAAAATGCATATAAATCAATAATTTAAGCTATTTTATTCATAGAAATAACATGTTAGGGTCTGACTGCTTTATTCATGAGCGAGCAACAAATCAACGAAATTAAATTTCACTAATATGGGGTTTCAACATGAATGCTTTAAAAATCATACGTCTGATAGTTCTGGCCGTCGCGGTAGTGGGCGCATTTGTGGCAATTCCTGAGGCTGCTTTGATAATGGCAGTACTGGGTCTGGTTATGGGTGTGATGGGTGATATGGCCGATAACAGTAATCGAACCTATATGCTGGTCTTTGTAGTGGCCTTGGCTTCGGTCTCCGGTGCTGCCGAACCACTGCCTGTTATTGGGGTTCCAATCAGCGATATTATGGGTAACCTAAGTACCATTATGAATGCTGCGGCTCTGGGAATTATCCTAAACGCCATCAAAGAGCGTGTTATGGAGTAGAGCCAACATTTTAGTAAAAGCCCGGGAAACCCCCGGGCTTTTTTGTGGGCTCTGAGTTGTTAAATAAACTCAGTTCCCCATCTATGCTGGCGGTCTAGTCCACCAGGGTAAAACTCATACCTGCATGGTTATTAAGGCGCTCAATAAGCAGGTCGCCCATAGCGGTTGAGGGTGTCCAGAAGCCACCGGCTTTATCCTCTTTGGCCAGATCAAAGGCCAAACAGAGCCCTGCCTGAGCAAGCATTTTTGCCGTGCAGCCATAGCCGGGGTCGCGATCGCCAGTGACCTTGACTGTCAGTTTCTCGCCTTTGGCATTTTTTCCCATCAACTCAATATCAAAAAAGCCATTGAGCTGGTCCTGCAGGCTGGGACCTTCACCTGGTTTGGGAAGCACAAATTTATTCATCAGGTTGCGAATCGGATCCAATACCATACTGCCGGCAAAAGCGGCCAAACCGGCGGTCAGGGCTATAGCCTTGAGGCGTCCGCTATTGCCTGCACCAGTTAGCATGGCTTCGCCATAGCTAAAATCTTTGCCAAAGGCCATGCGCCGCAGCGTATTAGAGCGCAGTACCACTCTGGCATTAATGGCTTCCATAATAAAGGGAGCCGACCAGCTGCCGAAGTCCTTGTCGTAGGTGGGGCCCTTCACACTGGTCTGTTTAATACTGTAACTGTGTTTTTCGGGGCAGAGAATATAGGGATTGGCCATGTCTCGCCGCACCTGAGCGTCTGCCTTGGCAGCAACAATCATCTCTGCCATGCTGGCGATGGTGCCACCAGAGGCGCCACCTTTCATTGCTTTGACCCTTAGCTTCACTTGATTAAAGAACTTGCCAAACTGTTTTTTCCCCTCGCGCTGTAAAAAGTGGTTGCCCAGATCAGAGGGGATAGAGTCAAAACCACAGCAGTTAACAATACGGGCACCAGATGTTTTGGCAGTTTTCTCATATTTGAGAATCATCTGTTTGATCCAGTAGGCTTCACCGGTCAAATCACAGTAATCATTGCCATTCTCGGCGCAGACTTTGACCAGGGTTTCACCGTACAGCGCATAGGGGCCGACGGTGCTGACAATCACTCGAGATTTTTTACACATGTCCTCCAGCGCCGGCTGATCCATGGAATCTGCCACAATAATTGGTAGTTTAGCGGCCTTTTCGCCCAGGGAGTCGCGCAGGTTATTTAGCTTGGCCTCCGATCGGCCGGCAATCGCCCATTTAACTTTGCGGCTCAGCCCTATATGGTCGAACAGATATTCAGTGAGAATTTGGCCAACAAAGCTGGTGGCGCCAAAAATAACAAGATCAAATTTCTTAGTAGCCATGGGTAGTATTTTTTTCCGAAATGCTGATTTATAGTAGTGGTTATTATTTAGTCAGAGATGTGAGTAAGCCCTCCAAAATGACACCAGTTCTCTACTCTTTTCGTCGCTGCCCCTATGCGATAAGGGCGCGAATGTCTCTGCACTGCGCGAGTATAACGGTAGAGCTGCGCGAAGTCTTTCTCGCCAACAAACCAGAAGCCATGTTAGCCCTATCGAGCAAGGGAACTGTACCTGTTCTGCAGTTGGCAGATCAGGTGTTAGATGAGAGCTTGGATGTGATGCGCTGGGCACTGGGTCAATCGGACCCAGAAAACTGGCTGCGACAAGAGCTGCAGGATCAAACTGCGGCATTGATTGAGACTAACGATGGGCCGTTTAAAGTCTACCTGGATCATTACAAATACTGGGACAGATATCCAGCTGAGTCCCAAGAGACTTACCGCGAACGAGCGGAGGAGTTTTTAACCCAGCTGGAATCTCTGTTGACCGCTAATACCTTTTTGTTGGCCAGCAGACCGACCATGGCCGATATAGCGATCTTTCCTTTTATTCGTCAGTTCGCCTTTGTCGACAAACCCTGGTTTGACCAGTCCCCTTACAGCCAGTTAAAGCATTGGCTCGATTACTTTCTCAATTCTCCACACTTTATGGGGTCAATGAAAAAGATGCCCGCCTGGCAGCCAGGGGATTCCTCTCAGTTGTTCCCCTCGCTTACCTCTGCTGCTGACTAATAGGCCCAGTCGATAACCACCTTGGCTCTGGCACTCTCCGGTGCATTGGGCCCCGGCTCTAGCAGCCTGAAGTTAAGCCCAGCTTCGGGGATATCTGCGCCGCCAAAGGGCAGTTTGGGGTTCTGATAGCGGTTGGGTCGTGCATCGGTAAACGAGCTGACGGCCGGGAAGCTCTCTTGGGACTCAACAACCATCTCTCCATTTTCAATGCCCCAGATAACCAGGCCCTGATCAAAAGGCTCCAGGGCAAAGGGTGCATCACCCGAGTGACGATTGCGCAGGGCGCGGTCATAGAGTCGATACTGGGTTTCACCATTGCGAATGCGCAGATCAAAGAGTGTGGATACCCCTTTGTACTTTAGTCTATCTTTGCCGGGCAATACCTTATTGATCAGGGTGTAGCCATACATCAGCTGACGTCCATTCCAGCTGAGGGATTCCACCGGCGGCAAGCCATTCACCAGGGAATCGGCACAGCGCTGACGATCTTCGGCAGCCACATCACTGGAGTAAAACTCTGGGCGCCTCTGGTGACACATCACATCGACAAAGCTCTGACCCAGCCAGGGCTGAGCAGTGTCGTCAAACTCATAGAAACGCCAGCCATCGGTTTCCTTTTTATATTTTTCCGGAACACTGGGTAGGTCAAATTCCTGGGGATTGGCATCGACTAA
>JAYPYO010000101.1:0-3389 GCA_038135995.1 Porticoccaceae bacterium | reverse complement strand
AAGAGCCGATGAATCAGGGCGCCTGGTATAGCAGTCAGCACCATATGCGCCATGTAATTCAGCGCTTAAAACCAGAATTACACCTTAGCTTTGTGGGCCGCGAAAGTTCAGCGGCACCGGCAAGCGGATATATGTCTGTTCATTTGGAAGAGCAGAAACAATTTATTGATCAAGCACTCACAATCGACTCTTAAAGCAGGAATAGATTAATGGCCATTGAAATTAAGGCACCCACTTTCCCCGAATCTGTGCAAGAAGGCACAGTGGCAACCTGGCACAAAAACGTTGGCGACAGCGTGACTCGCGACGAGCTTATCGTCGATATCGAGACCGACAAGGTAGTTCTGGAGGTCGTTGCCCCAGCTACAGGTACCCTTACCGAGGTGCTTAAAGGCGAGGATGATCTGGTGCAAAGCAATGAGGTGATTGCACGCATTGAAGAGGGTGAGGCAACTCAGCCCGCAGCGGCTCCAGCGGCTAAAAAGCCAGAGCCAGATGTGCAGGTGGCCGACGCTCTGGTTAATCCGGCGGCCAAAAAGCTTGCCGATGAGCGCGGTATTGATCTATCACAGGTCACTGGCACCGGCAAAGGTGGCAGAATTACCAAAGAAGATGTGGTCAACTTCACCCCAGCTGCAGCACCAGCGCCTGCTGCTAGCCCAGCGCCCGCCGCAGCAAGCGCTGTAGAGGATGCTATGCCAGCCGGTGAGCGAGTTGAGCGCCGTGTGGCCATGACCAGAATGCGCTCGCGCATTGCTGAGCGTCTGCTGGATGTGACCCAGACTACGGCTTCGTTGACCACCTTTAACGAGGTGGATATGTCTGCTCTGATGGGGCTGCGTAAACAGTACCAGGATGAATTTACCAAGACCCACAATGGCACCAGACTGGGCTTTATGGGCTTCTTTGTAAAAGCTGCGGTAGAGGCTCTAAAGCGCTTCCCACTGGTAAACGCTTCGATTGATGGCTCTGATATTGTCTACCACGGCTTCCAGGATATTGGTGTGGCGGTATCTACCGACCGCGGCCTGGTTGTTCCAGTATTGCGCAATGCCGAGAATATGAGTATTGCCACTGTGGAGAACAGCATTGGCGAATATGCTGGCAAGGCCCGCGAAGGCAAGTTAAGTATTGAAGAGATGACCGGTGGTACCTTTACCATTACCAATGGTGGTGTCTATGGCTCGCTGCTGTCAACGCCCATTATTAACCCGCCGCAGACGGCGATTTTGGGTATGCACACCATTCAGCAGCGTCCGGTTGCGGTTAATGGTCAGGTTGAGATACGCCCGATGATGTATCTGGCGCTGTCCTATGATCACCGCCTGATTGATGGCAAGGAAGCGGTACAATTCTTGGTTGCGATTAAGCAGTTAATCGAAGATCCAGCTAAGATTCTACTTGAAATCTAACACGTAAGTTATTGATAAATAGGTATTTAAATGTCAGATAAATATGATGTCGTGGTAATTGGTAGTGGCCCTGCTGGCTATGTGGCTGCGATTCGCGCTGCCCAGTTGGGACTTAAAACTGCCTGTATCGAGAAGTGGCAAAACAGCGAAGGCAAGGGCGTTAATGGCGGTACCTGCCTAAATGTGGGCTGTATCCCCTCCAAAGCGCTGCTGGATAGCTCTTACAAGTACCATGAAGCCAAGGAAGACCTGGGTACTCACGGTATCAGCACCAAAGGCGTGGCTATGGATATTCCTGCCATGCTGGAGCGCAAAAACAAGATTATTAATCAGCTGACCGGGGGCATCTCTGGCCTGTTTAAAGCCAATGGTGTGACTGCGCTATATGGCACAGGCAAGCTGCTGGTGGGCAAAAAGGTTGAGCTCACTGCTAACGATGGCGCTGTGTCTGTAATTGAGGCCAGCAATGTGATTTTGGCCTCTGGCTCTCTGCCGATTGATATTCCGGTGGCCAAGGTCGACGGCGATCTGATTGTTGATTCCACTGGTGCCCTTGAGATTGGCGAGGTACCCAAGCGTTTGGGTGTCATTGGCGCTGGTGTTATTGGTCTGGAGCTGGGTTCTGTATGGAACCGCCTGGGCTCCGAAGTTGTGTTGCTGGAGGCGATGGAAGACTTCCTGGCGATTATGGATAAAGCAGTTGCCAAAGAGTCCAAGAAAATCTTTACCAAGCAGGGCCTGGATATTCGTCTGGGTGCGCGAGTCACTGGCACTGAGATTGTCAAGGGCGCGGTTGAAGTGACCTTTATGACTGCTGACGGCTCTGAGCACAAAGAGACCTTTGACAAGCTGATTGTCTGTGTTGGCCGCCGCGCCTTTACCGACGGTCTGCTGGCCGAAGACAGCGGCGTGCAGCTGGATGAGCGCGGCACTGTGTTTGTCAATGACCAATGTGCTACCAATGTGTCTGGCGTCTACGCCATTGGCGATCTGGTGCGCGGCCCCATGCTGGCCCACAAGGGCTCAGAAGAGGGCGTAATGGTTGCCGAGATTATCGCCGGCCACAAGGCACAGATGAACTACGATATTGTGCCCAATGTGATCTACACCCACCCTGAGGTTGCCTCTGTGGGTCAGACCGAAGAGCAGATTAAAGCTGCGGGTGAGCCCTACAATGTAGGTGTGTTCCCCTTTGCAGCCAGTGGCCGGGCTATGGCCGCCAACGATACCGATGGAATGGTAAAAATTATTGCCCATGCTGATACCGACCGCATTTTGGGTTGCCATATTGTTGGCCCCAGTGCCGCTGATTTGGTGCAGCAGGTGGCCATTGCAATGGAGTTTGGCTCCAGTGCAGAAGATTTAGGTATGACCGTATTTGGTCACCCGACTTTGTCGGAAGCTGTGCATGAGGCTGCGCTGGCTGTGAATGGCTCTGCTATTCATATCGCCAACCGCAAGCGTCGATAATCGCAGTTTTATAAATACCTTTAACCAGCCCAGGGCGCTATTGCAGTGCTCTGGGGTTTTATCCATCCGAAAGACTTAACGGGAAGACAAGTATGAACCTGCACGAATATCAGGGTAAGCAGCTATTTGCTGAGTACGGACTGCCAGTGTCTAAGGGCATTGCTGCAGAAACCGCACAGGATGCAGCAGCTGCTGCCGATACCATCGGCGGAGACAAGTGGGTTGTTAAAGCCCAGGTGCACGCTGGAGGCCGAGGTAAGGCTGGCGGCGTAAAGCTGGTAAGCTCCAAAGCCGAAATTGAAGAGTTCGCCAATAACTGGTTGGGCAAAAATCTGGTGACCTACCAGACGGATGCCAATGGCCAGCCGGTCAGCCGTATTCTGGTTGAGACCTGCACAGATATAGATCAAGAGCTGTATCTGGGTGCTGTGGTGGATCGCGCGACTCGCCGCATTATCTTTATGGCCTCCACCGAGGGCGGTGTTGAGATCGAGAAGGTTGCAGAAG
>JAYPYO010000100.1:0-3508 GCA_038135995.1 Porticoccaceae bacterium | reverse complement strand
GGTCAATGGCGAGTTTTCTGAGCAGGCGCTGCACAGAGACCTGGCTCGTGCTATGGAACAGTTACCCACTCAGCAACGTATGGTCATTCACCTTTATTTGCACCGGCAGTTAACTCATCAGGAAATCTGTACTATTATGCAAATACCGCTAGGAACGGTGAAAACCTGTATAAGCCGAGGCAGGGCTCAGCTGAGAGACCTGTTATCCAGCTGGTATGAAGAGGATCAAGCATGACTAAAACCACAGATATCGACAACCTGTTTGCCCAGGCTCGCAACAGCGAACCCTATCTTAGCAGCCAGGGCTTTGTTGCAGGAGTAAAGGCTGGGTTACCGGTTGGCCGCAGGGTGTCTGTTGGCCAGGAGACAGCCATTACGATTGCTGCCACTGTGCTCGGTGCTGCTGTCGCCTTTCCTTTGTTTCCGGCTGACGAAATTTTTGCTCTGATGCCCAGCAGTTTTTCCATTACCCCTGTTGGCATGCTGACTGCTTCCGGCCTGCTCTCTGGGCTGATTTATTGGCTCGCTGAACACAGCACATCGAGCAAATTATAAACCTCAACTAATTGGCGCTTGGCGTCGCAGCTGCTTCAGCCTCTGGTTGCGGGCTGCGCTGGGCGCGACGTTTTTTAACTCGCCAAATAATGATGCGCAGCAGCATATAAAACAACAGGGCAAAAAAACCAAGGGCCATAATAGGCGCCAACCCGCGCTGAAAACCCAGATCGTCTCCCCTCGCCAATAGACCCTCGTAGAGACTAACAAAGAAAGCGGGTGCCAGATGGGGGTCGTCGCGGTAGGCCGTAACAGGCGTAAAGAAAATTACAGTGACCAACAGCATGATACTGTGACGGATGGCAGCGATACCGATTTTGCGCACCAGCAACCAGAGGCAAAACAGCAGACAGAGCACGCCTGTTGAGTAGGCTACCCAGCCCCACAGATAGTTTTCTGCGCTATACATTGTTGTTATCCATCTCTTCTATCCAAGGTTAGTCTACCCACTGAATAATATGATCTTCAATATCTTCGTCATGCACATGCAGCTCGGAGATGACCCGGCCCTGCAGCGAGGCACCGTAGCTGTGCAATGTGTCTTTTGAGCCGCTGACCAGATGGTGCCATTCAGGCAGCGGCTGCCCGGCGGCAATCAGTCGATAGGAGCAGCTCTTGGGCAGCCAGCCCAGGCTGTGAATATTCTCTCGATCCAGCTTTATGCAGTCATCTACCACATTGTGACGGCCTGCATAGTCTATGCACTGACAGCTATGGGTATCCAGCAGCTCACAGGTTACATTGGTATGGTAAATCTCTCCACTGTCGTGGTCTTCAAGTTTAACCAGACAGCATTTGGCGCAGCCATCGCAGAGTAGCTCCCACTCGCTGGTACTCATTTGCTCCAGGGTTTTGGTCTGCCAGAACTTAGCCATATTTATTGATGGAGCTCGGCGGCTGGTCTGAGGTGGGGTATTTGGGTGGCGGCATCTGCAGGTAAAAACCCTTGTCGCGCAACTCTTCCAATACCCTGTGAATATCGGCGCGGGCCAGTTTGCGGGTCTCGCTGAGCACCAATGTGGTAACTGGCGTCAACTCGCCAAAACTGGATAACAGCCCTTCTGGTACTTTTTCCAGGCCGTCGGATTTATTGACGTAGAGGTACATCTCGTCTTTTTTGTTGCCTTTGTAAATGTCGCAGAGGACTCTGGTTTCTTTGCTGGTATTGGTCATAGGGCTTCCGTACTGTCGAGCACTTCCTGTAATGCGGGCTGCACAAACTCTAGTCGCCAACCCTGGTTGAGTCTTTCAGGCCATTGGCACTGGCCCTCCATGGAACTGCGCAAAATACTCTCAAGTTCCTTTTTGTTACATAAAAATTCCTGGGGAATCTGGATATCCTGCGCCACTCTGCCCATGGAGTCACGCATTTCTCGCATAAGTATAGAAATAGATTTGGGCAGCGGCTGAGGCATAACTGGCACAGGGCTATCATTAGCCGAGTCGGCGATCTGTTTGAGTACAGTCTGGCCGTGGCGTTTAACCGAGCGCGGGTACCAATCTTCTATGCCATGCAGCTGATCCTGAGCACTGGGCAGGCGCCGAGCCAGCTCAATTAAAACCGAGTCTTTGATGATATGAGCCCGGGGGCGATTGCTGGACCGGGCTGTGTTCTCGCGCCAGTCGCAGAGACGGTTGAGGGCGGTAAGTGATTTCACTCCCAGACGCCAGGCGCCTTTGACACGCAGGTAATAGTCGCTGTGATCTTTGCGCCCTTCTACTAGGGTAAACAGGGCCTGGGTCTCTTCGGCAAACCAGTCTTCGCGCTGCTGCTCGGCCAGGGCCTTGGAAAGTATTTTTTCCATGGCATGCAGATACTGTACGTCGACGGCTGCATAGTCCAGCTGACGCTGGGTCAGTGGTCGGGCCAGCCAGTCGGAGCGGGTTTCTTGCTTGTCCAGACTGACCTCAAACATGCTATCTACCAGCCGGGCATAACCCATGCAGTAGCCTATATTGGTAATACCGGCGGCTATCTGGGTATCAAAAATTGTGCTGGGCTTAATATCCAGCGCATATTCCAGCACCTCGAGATCTTCGGCGCAGGCATGGAATATCAGCTGTTGTTGGGGATTTTCCAACAGTGCTTTGAGGGGCGCAAAATCATCTATGGCCAGTACATCAATTAGCCAGCACTGGTCACCGTCGGAGATCTGTATCAGAGCTATCTTGGGGTAGAAGGTGTCAGTGCGAATAAACTCAGTATCCACAGCCAGTTTGGGTTCCTGGCTAAGCTGCTGACACATCTGCTGCAGGCCGCTGTTGCTGTCTATCCATTCAATCATCTAAAGGGCCTTTCTGCTTTGCAGTGCCATGTTTAAGGTGCCACCGTCTACATATTCCAGCTCGCCACCCATGGGAACACCGTAGGCAATCCGGGATACATTGACCCCCAGAGCCTTGGCTTTATCGGCTATAAAATGGGCTGTGGCCTCGCCCTCGACGGTGAGGTTGGTGGCCAAAATAAGCTCGTCTACCTGGTCCTGCTGCAGACGCTGAATCAGCTGATCTATACCCAGCTGTTCCGGGCCTATGCCATCAATCGGCGAGAGATGGCCCAGCAGTACAAAGTATTTACCCTGGAAGCTGCCCGCCTGCTCTATGGCGTAGAGGTCGGCAGGATTTTCAACCACACAGATCTCTGTGGAACTGCGGCGGCTATTGCTACAGATATTGCAGAGGTCGTGTTCGGTCAGGGTGCGGCAGCTACTGCAACGGCCTACATGCTCAACGGCCTCTAGAATTGACTCGGCCAGCCGACTGGCACCTACCTTGTCGCGCTCCAGCAGTTGCAGTGCCATGCGCTGGGCAGACTTGGCCCCTACCCCGGGCAGTATGCGCAGTGCATCAATGAGTTGGTCTATCAGATTTCCGTACAAGAGACGGCCTCGCTAAAAGGGCATTTTAAAGCCCGGGGGCAGGTCCATACCACCGGTCATGGCGCTCAGGGCAT
>JAYPYO010000099.1:0-3746 GCA_038135995.1 Porticoccaceae bacterium | reverse complement strand
GTTTCTCTGACTTTGCTGGTTCCGGTATTGTTCATATGGCTGGTGCATCTGCTGCTCTTGCTGGTGTTCTGTTGCTGGGCGCTCGTAAAGGCAAGTACGGCCCCAATGGTCAGGTAAATGCTATTCCTGGAGCTAACCTGCCAATGGCTACTTTGGGCACATTTATTCTGTGGTTAGGCTGGTTTGGCTTTAACGGTGGTTCAGTACTGGCTACTGCTTCTGTCGAAAGCGCTAATGCCGTAGCTGTCGTGTTTATGAATACTAACGCCGCTGCTTCTGGTGGTCTGATTGGTGCTCTGCTGGTTGCGCGTCTGCTGTTTGGCAAGGCCGATCTGACTATGGCATTGAACGGTGCTCTGGCTGGTCTGGTTGCTATCACTGCTGAGCCTTCTACTCCTACTGTACTGCAGGCAACCCTGTTCGGTGCTGCCGGTGGTGTGTTGGTTGTATTTAGCATTCTGACTCTGGACAAGCTGAAGCTTGATGATCCTGTTGGAGCTATCTCTGTTCACGGTGTTGTAGGTCTGCTGGGTCTGCTGTTAGTACCTATTACTAACGATGGCTCTACCTTCACTGGTCAGCTGATTGGTGCTGCAACCATCTTTGTCTGGGTATTCGGTGCTAGCTTTATCGTTTGGGGAATCCTCAAGACGACTATGGGCATCCGAGTTTCAGAAGAGGAAGAATTCAGTGGCGTCGATATCGCAGAATGCGGTATGGAAGCTTATCCTGAGTTTGTCAATGCAAAGAGCTAATGCTCTCCCCTGAGTCTTTTAAAGCTCCCGTTTTAAAATAACTCTTTGCATGTTTGCCGGGGCCCTCAAGGGTCCCGGTTTTTTTACGCCTGAAACTTTGTTCTATACTTTTGTGGCGGTGCTGATGCATTTTTGCAGAGAAACAGGTATCTTTAACTCTGACACTTTCCATAGATAGCTAGATAGAAGACTAAGAATTATGAAATTGATTACTGCTGTTATTAAACCGTTCAAACTTGATGATGTTCGCGAAGCTCTGGCCGATATCGGCGTTCAGGGAATCACTGTGACTGAAGTAAAAGGCTTTGGCCGTCAGAAAGGCCACACCGAGCTATATCGCGGTGCCGAATATGTGGTGGATTTTCTGCCTAAAATTAAACTCGAAATTGCCGTTGGTCAGGATATGGTAGACAGTATTGTCGAGGCGATTACTAAAGCCGCAGCCACTGGCAAGATTGGTGATGGCAAGATATTTATTTCCTCGCTGGATGAAGTGATCCGTATCCGTACTGGTGAGACTGGCGAAGAGGCGCTGTAATCAGAGTTATCTGAAATCCTCCCAGTGTTATGAATTATGCCCCTGTTGCAGCAGGCGATGCACAGTCTGTGCGGCCTGCAAGCAGGGGGAACCCCTGTCGTTAGAAACAATCCAATGGGTAATCAATCTTTAATAAGGATTTTACTGTGCTAATCAATCCTCTTGTGGCCGCTGCATGTTCCGCTGGCCAATATTTGGCTCGTGTCAAGTTACTGATATGTGGTGTCATGCTGTCTCTTGGGGCTTTTGCTGAGGTGCCCACTGATATCAGTGATTCCATTGTGAAGCAGCTTAAAGCAGCTCGTGCTGATCTTGATTATCAGGTCGTCAGTCCGGCGCCACTGGATGGTTTTTATGAGGTGCAGGTTCAGGGTGGCCCCATGCTGTACGTTTCGGCTGACGGCAAATATTTCTTTGATGGTAGTCTTTATCAGGTTCGTCCGGGGCAGTTTGTCAATATCCGGGATTTGCGTCTCAATGCCAGGCGCCAGGAGATATTCGCTGACCGAGATACCAGCGATATGATTATCTTTAAGCCCACTGGTGACAGCAAAGCTATTATTAACGTGTTTACCGATGTGGACTGCGGCTACTGCCGTAAACTTCACCGCGAGGTTCCGCAGCTCAATGCTATGGGCATCGAGGTTCGCTATCTGGCTTATCCCCGAGCAGGCATTCCTTCGGAGTCTTACAGCAAGATTGCCACCGCCTGGTGTGCTGAGGACCAGCAGGATGCATTGACCAGAATCAAAAATGGCCAGAACCTTCCCAGTGCAGTCTGTACCGATAATCCAGTGGCTAAGCACTTCGAGCTGGGGCAACAGGTTGGAGTCACAGGTACTCCAGCGGTGATACTGATGGATGGTACGCTAATTCCGGGATATCAACCGGCGGCAGATTTTGCACGCATACTGGGGTTAAGCGAATCTGATAGTTAGTCTAGCAGTTATTCTGTCGATCTGATTTCTTGGTCAGGTTGGCAAAATAAGCCTGAATATTTTTTGGAATAGTATAAAATTGACCAGCTCATTGGGCCGGTTGTCTTTGGGCATGGGCCCAATAATTTAATTCGGCAGTCATTGGCTGCCGATTCACATTTTACATAGCTTGAGGAAATAGGGTGCGATTGGTCAATATCGGCATCTGCGGATTAGGCACAGTAGGTGCCGGCGTGTTTAACGTCTTAGGCCGCAATTCACAACAAATTAATGCAAGAGCCAACTGTGATCTGGTTATTTCGCAGGTGGGCGCTCGTCGCGACAACCCAAATTGCGATACCGCTGATACCCAGATTACTCGGGATATTTTTGATGTTGCCAAAAATCCGGATATCGACATTGTTGTTGAGCTGATCGGCGGCACTGATGTTGCCTATAAGCTGGTAATGACTGCGCTCGATCATGGCAAGCATGTGGTTACTGCCAACAAGGCGCTCATTGCCCAGCATGGTATGGAGATTTTTGCCGCAGCTGAGGCTCGCGGCCTGATGGTCGCCTATGAGGCAGCGGTAGCTGGTGGCATTCCTATTATCAAGGCTCTGCGCGAGGGGCTGTCAGGTAATCGTATCAACTGGCTGGCTGGCATAATCAATGGCACCACCAACTTTATTCTCTCAGAGATGGACAGCAAGGGTCGGGAATTTGCTGATGTACTGACCGAGGCTCAGGAGAGGGGCTACGCTGAAGCGGACCCCACATTTGATGTTGAGGGTATAGATGCTGCTCACAAGTTGGTGATTATGACATCTCTGGCCTTTGGCATGCCTTTGAACCTGGATGGCATCTATACAGACGGCATTACCCGACTAGAGCCTCAAGACGTGTCCTATGCTCGTGAGCTGGGCTATGCGATCAAGCATCTGGGTATTACCAGACAAACTGATCAGGGTGTTGAGCTGCGTGTTCACCCCACTCTGGTGCCTGAGAGCTGTCTGATAGCCGGCGTCAACGATGTATCCAATGCGGTAATGGTCAATGCTGATGCCGTGGGTACCACTTTGTTTTATGGGCCCGGTGCTGGCTCTGAGCCGACGGCATCCTCTGTGATTGCCGATATAGTTGATGTGGCGCGGGCCATGAATGCTGGCTCTGATGCCTGGGTGCCGCCTCTAGGCTGCAATACAGGGGTGCTGCAATCTCAGGAAATTATGGATATCCAGGATATTGAAACCAGTTTTTATATTCGCTTCTCAGCATTGGATAAGCCGGGAGTGCTCTCAGATATTACCGGAATAATGGCTAATGCTGGTATCAGTATTGAAGCCATTATCCAAAAAGAACAGCCTGCGGGAGAGGATTACGTCAATGTGATTATTCTTACCAATGTCACCAAAGAGAGATTTCTGGATGCCGCGGTTGAGAATATTGAACAGCTTGAAACCGTGCGCGGAAGCGTAACTTTTATTCGTGTCGAACATTTGGATCAGTAAATGAGATTTGTCAGTACCCGCGGTG
>JAYPYO010000098.1:0-3864 GCA_038135995.1 Porticoccaceae bacterium | reverse complement strand
GTGAGGCTTGACTATATAATGCAAGCGAGACGACGGACAGATTGTCTGAAGTACACGCAGGCCGAGAAAAAATTGTATTCAATAATTACCGACCTAATTTGAAGAGTGAAGTTCACCCTCTGCCGACTTAAGGAGATCCTTCGTCACGCTCAGGATGGTATTCATCGCTTTGCTCTTCATACCAGTTTGCCTGGTAACCATAGAGAACTAGAACCACCTGATCCCATACCGAACTCAGTAGTGAAATGGTTCATCGCCGATGGTAGTGTGGGGCTTCCCCATGTGAGAGTAGGTCATTGCCAGGCTTCTAAACAAAGAACCCCAGTGCCATAAGGCGCTGGGGTTTTTTATTATGTGCTGGAAAATAAGTTTGCTCGGTTCAGACTTTAGCCCTAGCACCCAATCTCAGTAAACCCCCACCAAACACCTAGACTAAGGCATAATACGCCCAGCAGTTTCACCCCTAATCTCGTCCAACAGAAGCGAGCAACGCCTATGGAATACACCCTATATCTTGGTCTCGGTGCCATGGCTGGAGTTATTGGCGGTCTCTTTGGTCTTGGCGGCGGCGTAATCATTGTGCCGATCCTGATTATCGCTTTTGAGTTGCAGGGTCTGCCTCATGATATAGCAACCCATATGGCCGTCAGCACCTCTCTTGCGACCATTATTTTTACTTCGATCCCCTCGATTTACACTCATGCCCAAAAAGGCGCGGTGCGCTGGGATCTTGCGCAGTGGATTAGTCCGGGAATTGTTTTGGGGGCTATGGCTGGAGGCTTGGTTGCTCTATCTCTGAGCGGACGCAGCCTGCAACTATTGCTGGGGGGATTTTTTACCCTAGTCGCGTTACAGCTGTTATTTTATACGCCCCAAGCAAGTACCAGGGCTGAGCCGAATAGATCGCTGCTGTTAGCCGGGGGGGGCGGTATTGGTAGCATTTCAGCGCTCTTTGGTATAGGTGGTGGCTCACTGAGCATTCCATTTTTAAACTATTTTGGCGTTCCAATGCATCATGTCGTGGGTACGGCCGCGGCCTGTGGGCTACCAATAGCGCTTTTTTCGACATTGATTTATGCAGGTGCGGAGCCACCGCCAGAAAGTTTGCCGGCAGCAACTCTGGGCTATATATTTATTCCCGCCTGGCTAGGCATTGTGCTGGCCAGCGTGCCCAGTGCGCGGCTGGGAGCCCTGTTGGCGCACCGGCTGCAAGAGAGGCCTCTAAAGCGTCTGTTTGGCGGCCTGATGATCATAATGGGTGCAAGACTAATTTGGATTAACTTACCTGGCGGATAATGTGTCGGAATTACAAAATAAAATTTTACAGCGGCTCAAAGACGGTGAGTTCCACTCTGGAGAAAGCCTCGGCGAGCACCTCGGAGTCAGTCGCACCGCAGTGTGGAAACAGCTGCAAAAGATGGAGGCCATGGGGCTGCAGCTGGAGTCGGTCAAAGGAACTGGCTACAGGGTTGCTGCTGGCTTTGAGTTGCTGGACCAACAGCAAATCCGTTCTCAGTTAACAGTATCCTCTGCTCTAAAGCCCAGTCAGCTGGAAATATTTCAGAGTATAGACTCCACTAACAAGTACCTCCGCGAGCGCGCGGATAATCCCGACTATGCTCGTTCTATAGTGCTTGCCGAGAGTCAGTCAGGTGGTCGCGGTCGACGGGGTAAAACCTGGGTAAGCCCCTTTGCCGCCAATATCTATATGTCGATTCTATGGGATTTCGAGCGTGGTGCCGAGGCTCTCGAGGGGTTGAGCTTAGCCGTCGGCGTCGCGGTGCGCCGCGCACTGTTGGAGGTTGGCGTGGAGGATGTACAGTTAAAATGGCCAAACGATATCTATATAGGGCACAAAAAACTGGGAGGCATTTTATTGGAGATGCTCGGTGACCCAGCTGGGCAGTGCTCGGTTGTGGTTGGCGTAGGTATAAATGTTTCCATGCCGGTCCAGGCTGCGGAGGCAATAGATCAGGACTGGACTGATATCTCCAGTCAATTAGCTGAACCCATCTCCAGAAATCGCTTAGCTGCGTCACTAATCAGCCATATCCTGGTTGTGCTAGATAGTTTTCAGATCAGCGGTTTTGGCCCCTACAGAGACGAGTGGCAATCCGCAGATGCTTTTCGAGGTCAACAGGCCACAGTCACCACTGTACGCGATGCGATCAGCGGCACAGTGGTTGGGGTCGATAATGATGGTGCCCTGCAGATGAAACTTGCAGACGGCGAAATACAGCGATTTATTGGTGGCGAACTCAGCCTGAGGTTAGCCAAGTGATTATAGATATAGATGCGGGTAACAGTTTTGTGAAATGGCGAGTCAAAGATGGCTCAGAGACTGTAGCCAGTGGCTCTGAAGCCACAGACCAGGTCATAGAGGCAGGCCTCAAATTGGAGGGCCTTGAGCGCTTAAGTCAGGCCCGGGTTGCCTCCGTGGCACATCAGGGTCTAGTTGAGAAGCTGCGTGAACAGCTGCAGCGGCAATTTAATGTCTGGCTGCAAATAGCCAGAGTCTCTCCAATGGTGGCTGGCGTAAGCTGCGGCTACACTGAGCCAGACACCCTGGGAGTTGATCGCTGGCTGGCTGCTATCGCCGCTTACCAGAGATATGGAGGTGCTGTGCTGGTTGTTGATGCCGGCAGCGCCATCACAATCGATCTGGTGGGCCCCCAGGGGCAGCACCTGGGTGGCTATATCTGCCCAGGCCTCAGACTGATGCGCGAGGCCCTATGGCAGGGTACGGATAGAGTTCAGGTTGATGAGATAGAGCCTTTAAATATGCTGGTTCCCGGGGCCTGCACTACCGACGCAGTTAATCGGGGTTGCCTGTTAACAGCAGTGGCCAGCATAGAGAAATTAGCCAGCCAATATCCAGCCTCAATCGTTATCACCGGTGGCGACGCTTCTCAAATAGCTGGGGCACTCTCGCTGGCCGCCGACCATGTGCCAGATCTAGTGCTGGACGGCTTGGCTGTAGCCGGAGTGGAATATACTCAGACATTAATTTCCTAGGGCTGTCTGCACTGACAATTTGTCACCTTGCACCGATCTACAGGCCCTGATTTGCCTCAGTTGGGGCGATTCGGCGCTAAACCCATAAAAAAACCAAAAGAACCCCCAGATAAGGTTGCTAATAGTCTCCAGTTTCACTAAAATCGCGCACCGTTTGTAGAGATGCTGGCGTAGCTCAGTTGGTAGAGCAGCTGACTTGTAATCAGCCGGTCGGGGGTTCGACTCCTCTCGCCAGCTCCAATTTTGGGCGAACTTGCTGATTTTATTGGCTTTTATTGGCAATAATCAGGTTCGTTCAAAGACAGATGGAATTCCCGAGCGGTTTGGGGGTTGTTCAGGTTGCCTAGAAGTGGATCTGAAAGAAATAAATAGTTGTAAGGCGGGATTCCCGAGCGGCCAAAGGGATCAGACTGTAAATCTGACGCGAAAGCTTCGGTGGTTCGAATCCACCTCCCGCCACCAAGCTATTTAGGGCACTGTTGGACAGGCGCTGTATAAGAGGGATTGTTTAGCGGGCATAGTTTAATGGTAGAACCTCAGCCTTCCAAGCTGATGATGCGGGTTCGATTCCCGCTGCCCGCTCCAAGATCCGGCGATGAGTTTTTGCTCATATAGCTCAGTCGGTAGAGCACTTCCTTGGTAAGGAAGAGGTCACCGGTTCAAATCCGGTTATGAGCTCCAAATTGTTGTGAGAGGAAGTTGCTCCTCTCGCTGGTGATAAGAAGTAGTAGTGTTTAATTAGTTTAAGGTCAGGGCATTAGATAATAGCCCGCTAATGTCCCGTTTAGGAGATGCTGAGATGGCAAAAGAAAAGTTTGAAAGAAATAAGCCGCACGTGAACGTAGGCAC
>JAYPYO010000097.1:0-3923 GCA_038135995.1 Porticoccaceae bacterium | reverse complement strand
TGCGAAGGTCCGCGCAGCCAAAATGACTATATTGATATCGCCAGAGAGTTTCACGCAGTGATGATTAGCAATGTGCCTGCCCTGGGTGTGACCAATGATGATGCGGCGCGGCGCTTTATCAATCTGGTCGATGAGTTCTATGACCGCAGTGTCAAACTGGCGCTATCTGCCGCCGAACCCTTACCATCGCTGTATTCTGGTGGTCGATTGGAGTTCGAGTTTGCGCGTACCCAGAGCCGTCTTTTAGAGATGCAGAGCCGAGAATATCTGGCTCGTCCTCACCGCCCCTAGACTCGCACATAAAAAAGTTAGTTTTTGCTTCAAGAAGCCCTTGTAATAGGCCACGGGGGTCATTACAATTCGCACCCTTTTTTGGGATCCCCCAAAAGCCAGGTAGGATAAGATGAAAACATATAGCGCAAAAGCAGAATCAGTAGAACGCGACTGGTACATCGTCGATGCAGAGGGTAAGACCCTGGGTCGTCTGGCCGTTGAAGTTGCGACACGTTTACGTGGCAAGCACAAGCCAGAGTTCACTCCTCATGTTGATACAGGCGATTACATCGTTGTGGTCAACGCCGAGAAGGTTGCAGTCACCGGCAACAAGGCAAAGGGCAAAATTTATTACTCGCACACCGGCTACCCCGGTGGCATCAAAGACATTTCTTTTGAGAAGTTAATTGATAAAGCGCCTGAGCGCGTTATTCAGTCAGCGGTTAAAGGTATGTTACCGCGCGGTCCTCTGGGCCGAGAAATGTTTAGAAAGCTGAAGGTCTATGCCGGAGTGAACCATCCTCACGCTGCGCAACAGCCTCAGACATTAGAAATCTAACGGAAAGCGACCATGGCAGATACTCAATATTACGGCACTGGACGTCGCAAGACATCAGCAGCCCGCGTTTTCATGAAATCTGGAAACGGCAACATCACAATTAACGATCGCTCTATCGATGTGTACTTCGGACGTGAAGTGGCACGCATGATTGTGCGTCAACCTTTCGAAGTAGTAGATATGGTTGAGAAGTTTGACCTCAATATCTCCGTCGCTGGTGGCGGTAACTTTGGTCAGGCCGGCGCAATCCGTCACGGTATTGCTCGTGCACTGGTTGAGTACGATGAAAACCTGCGTCCTTCGCTGCGCAAAGCGGGCTTTTTGACTCGCGATGCACGTCAGGTAGAGCGCAAGAAAGTGGGCCTGCACAAAGCGCGCAAGCGTCCACAGTTCTCGAAGCGTTAATCAATCCGCTCTCGAAGCTAAAATTCAAAAGCCCGACCCGCTGGTCGGGCTTTTTTTTGTCCTTAAAAATCAAATGCTTAGCCTACTTTCACGCAACTAATTATTGCGTAAAAATCCGCTTTCCGTTACTATGCAGCGCCTTTTTTATTTGCACACGAGCCCGTGTGTTTTGAATCCAAATTTTAAGTTTAGAGGGAGAGCGTCATGAGCGATGACGGTGTCAACCAAAGCCGCCGAAATTTCCTGTTGGGTGCTACTTCGGTAGTTGGTGGTGCAGGTGTAGTTGGTGCAGCAATACCTTTTGTCTCATCCTGGCAGCCTAGCGCTAAAGCAAAAGCCGCTGGAGCCCCAGTTAAAGTCAATATCTCCAAGCTGGAAGCTGGCGGCCGCCTGGTGGTTGAATGGCGCGGCAAGCCGGTCTATATCGTGCGTCGCACGGCCGAATCTCTGGCTGCGATCAACGCAATCGATACCAGTATTCTCCGCGACGCAGACTCAGAAGTGGCTGTACAGCCAGACTATGTCTCAGGTGCAGCTCGCACCCTTAGCGGCAAGGAAGAGTATTTGATTCTCGTCGGCCTGTGCACACACCTGGGTTGTGCGCCAATGTACCGCCCTGATGTGGGCGCTGCGGATCTGGGTGGCGACTCCTGGCTGGGTGGCTTCTTCTGTCCCTGTCACGGTTCCAAATTCGATCTCTCTGGCCGTGTTTTTGCCGGTGTTCCTGCACCGACCAACCTTGAGATTCCGCCCCATAGCTATGAGTCGGATGATGTTGTGATTATTGGTATAGATTCGGAGGTTGCGTAATGAGCAACGAAACAGGCTTTGCCGCATGGATAAATTCCCGCATGCCGACGCTCCAGCGCGAGTGGAAGCGTCATATGTCGGAGTATTACGCGCCTAAAAACTTTAACTTCTGGTACTACTTCGGCGTGCTGTCGATGGTGGTTCTGGTGATTCAGCTGGTCACTGGTATCTGGTTGCTGATGAGCTACCAGGGCTCTGCAGAGCAGGCCTTTGCCTCGGTTGAATATATTATGCGAGATGTAGATCTCGGCTGGATTATCCGCTATGCCCACAGTACCGGGGCATCGGCCTTCTTTATCGTAGTCTATCTGCATATGTTCCGCGGCCTGATGTACGGTTCCTACAAGGCGCCGCGCGAGCTGGTGTGGATCTTTGGTATGACCATCTACCTGGCTCTGATGGCCGAGGCCTTCCTGGGTTACGTACTGCCCTGGGGTCAGATGTCCTACTGGGGTGCCCAGGTGATTATCTCATTGTTCGGCGCTATTCCGGTGGTGGGCGAGGATATTGTGCAGTGGATTCGCGGTGACTACCTGATCTCAGGCATTACCCTCAATCGCTTTATGTCACTGCATGTGGTGGCCCTGCCGATTATTCTTATCGCGCTGATCGTGATGCATATTATTGCCCTGCACGATGTGGGTTCAAACAACCCAGACGGTGTCAGCATCAAAGAGCACAAAGATAAAGACGGCAACCCTATCGATGGCCTGCCGTTCTATCCCTACTTTGTGATTCACGATCTGGTGCCCATCGTGGTATTCCTGTTTGTGTTCTGCGCGGTGCTGTTCTTTATGCCAGAGATGGGCGGCTTCTTCCTTGAGTACGCCAACTTTGAAATTGCTAACTCACTGAAAACCCCAGAGCATATTGCCCCGGTTTGGTACTTTACTCCTTACTACTCTATGTTGCGGGCGGTACCAGATAAGCTGGGTGGCTTTATTATTATGGGAGCGGCTATTGCTATCCTCTTTGTGTTGCCATGGCTCGACAGAAGCCCAGTGCGCTCCATGCGCTACAAGGGCAATATCAGTCGCGCTGCACTGCTTATCTTTGCTGCAGTATTTATTATCCTGGGTTATCTGGGTGTTAAGGCTCCCACTGCAGGCCGCACCATTCTGGCGCAGATCTGTACAGTGCTGTATTTCTCGTACTTTATTGGCATCTACTTCTGGACCAAGTACGAAACCACCAGACCAGAGCCGGCGCGTATTACTATGGATGGCGGTATCGGGCCCCTCAAAACCCTGGGCGCCATTGGTATAGTGGCGCTGTTGGTGGTTATCCCCATCAAGGCTGTGGGTGCCGAGAGTAGCCACGCCTGTGGAACCATTGACTGTGAGCCCTTTGAAGCCCAGCTGACTAACGACGCCTCATTGCAAAACGGTGCCAAGTTAGCGGTAAATTTTTGCATGGGGTGCCATTCATTTAAGTACTCGCGATGGGAGCGGGTTGCCAATGATATAGGTATCCCCAATCAGCTGATGCTGGACAATATGGTGTTTACCGGTCAAAAAATTGGTGAGCTGATGGATATCGCCATGCCAGCTGACAGTGCCAAAGAATGGTTTGGTGCCACGCCACCAGATCTGACCCTGGTGGCAAGATCGCGCAAGCCTGAGTGGGTGTACACCTATCTGCTGCACTTCTACGCCGATCCAAGCCGCCCCCTGGGTGTTAACAACAAGGTCTACAAAGATGTGGGCATGCCCCATGCGCTGCTGGATCTGCAGGGGCTGCCCGAATGTGCCCCAGGCCCTGTACTTGCCGCCAATGGCGGTATCAAGCGTGATCTGATGACCGGCGAAGATATTCTCGATGACCCCTGTGGGAACTACAATATCACCAAAGCTGGCACCATGAACGAAGAAGAGTA
>JAYPYO010000096.1:0-4151 GCA_038135995.1 Porticoccaceae bacterium | reverse complement strand
GTTTTTGCGTTCTCGTATTGTCTACCACTAAAGCTACACGGGCTGCTGCTGTCATCATGCTTGTCCTTTCTGAGTTAACTTACTCATACAGGATAAGCCCCAACCTATGGGTATCATGTTCAGATAACCTTAGGACGCATACATGATACTTATGATGCGCAGTAATCGCTACCGTTTGTAACTTTGCTTGTAAAAAAGCCCCAAAAACGGGGCTCTTTGTAACTTCTTTGCAACTCGCAAACCTATATAAATCAACAGGTTAGTGTCACCCTATTACTCCCACTCAATAGTCGCTGGTGGCTTGCTGGAAACATCATAGGTTACACGAGATACTTCGGTAATCTCATTGATAATGCGATTGGACACTTTCTCTAAAAGTTCATAGGGTAAATGGGCCCAGCGGGCGGTCATAAAGTCGATGGTCTCAACGGCGCGCAGTGCTATCACCCATTCATAGCGACGGGCGTCACCCACTACACCCACAGACTTAATGGGCAGGAATACGGCAAAGGCCTGACTGGTTTTGTGGTACCAGCCGGAGTTGTGTAGCTCTTCGATAAAGATGGCGTCAGCTTCGCGGAGAATATCAGCATATTCTTTCTTAACTTCACCAAGAATACGCACACCCAGACCGGGACCGGGGAACGGATGGCGGTAAACCATATCGTAGGGTAGACCCAGCTCAACACCGATCTTGCGCACTTCGTCTTTAAACAGTTCCCGCAGAGGCTCAACCAGATCCAGCGCCATATCATCGGGCAGACCACCTACATTGTGGTGGGACTTAATCACATGGGCTTTACCGGTTTTAGAGGCAGCAGACTCAATGACATCCGGATAGATAGTACCCTGAGCGAGGAATTTTACATTGTCGATTTTATTGGACTCTTCATCGAAGACCTCAATAAAGGTATTGCCAATCACTTTGCGCTTGGCTTCCGGATCACTTATGCCGACCAGTCCGCCGAGAAACTTATCCTGAGCATTGGCGCGAATGACCTTAACACCCATATTTTTGGCGAACATCTCCATGACCATATCGCCTTCATTTTTGCGCAGCAGGCCATTGTCCACAAACACACAGGTTAACTGGTCACCAATTGCCTTGTGCAATAGGGCTGCAACCACAGAGGAATCTACACCCCCGGACAGACCCAGCAACACATGGCTATCACCGACCTGCTCCTGCACTCGGGCAATCTGATCTTCAATAATCGCCGCGGCAGTCCACAGGGCATCACAGCCACAGATTTGCAGCGCAAAGTGTTCAAACATACGCTGCCCCTGAAGTGTGTGAGTCACTTCGGGATGGAACTGAATACCATAGAATTGCCTTTCTTCATTAGCCATACCGGCGATTGGGCAGGATGGAGTTGAGGCCATTAGACTAAAGCCCTCAGGCATGGCCACCACCTTGTCACCATGACTCATCCATACATCCAGCAGTGACTCGCCCTCTTGACCCACATGGTCTTTAATATCCTGTAACAGGGCTGACTGGTTCTCAACCTGTACCTGGGCATAACCAAACTCGCGCACATTGGAGGTATCCACTTTGCCGCCCAACTGACCGGCCATGGTCTGCATGCCATAGCAAATACCCAACACAGGCAGTCCCATGGTAAAGACACAGTCCGGTGCACGGGGCGCATCAGCGCCATCGGTAACCGACTCTGGGCCACCAGAGAGAATAATCCCTTTGGGGTCAAACTCGCGGATCTCTTGTTCGCTGATATCCCAAGCGCGAATCTCAGAAAACACACCAATCTCGCGAACGCGGCGAGCGATTAGCTGCGTGTACTGAGAACCAAAATCAAGAATAAGAATTTTTTGCGAATGTAGATCTGACATTTATTAACCCTAAAAAAACAAAGGCTGCGATATGAAGTGAACGCAGCCTTGTTTACAACATTACAACAGCAACAGCTTATCGACCACCGGCCGGATAATTTGGTGCTTCCTTGGTAATCTGCACATCGTGCACATGGCTCTCGCTGGTGCCAGCGGAGGTTACTCGCACAAACTCTGGCTCAGTGCGCATCTGGTCCATGGTGCTGCATCCTGTATAGCCCATTGCAGAGCGCAGGCCGCCCATCATCTGGTGAATAATGGCAGACACTGGACCTTTGTAAGGTACACGACCCTCAATACCCTCAGGCACCAATTTTTCAGCGCCCTCGTTGGCATCCTGGAAGTAACGATCACTCGAACCCTGGCTGCGGGCCATGGCGCCCAACGAGCCCATACCCCGGTATGACTTGTAAGAGCGGCCCTGGTAAATCTCAATCTCGCCCGGCGCCTCTTCGGTGCCGGCCAGCATGGAGCCCATCATTACAGCACTGGCACCAGCCACTACGGCCTTGGCCATATCACCTGAGTAGCGAATACCACCGTCGGCAATCACCGGAACGCCTGTGCCTTTCAGAGCGGCCACCGCCTCGGCAATCGCGGTAATCTGCGGCACACCAATACCTGTGACAATTCTGGTGGTGCAAATAGAGCCCGGGCCTATGCCCACCTTAACTCCGTCGGCTCCGGCATCTGCCAGCGCCTTTGCCCCGGCTCCAGTAGCCACATTGCCACCAATCACCTGAACCTCAGGATAGTGCTTTTTAATCCACTTAACCCGGTCCAATACATTTTTGGAATGGCCATGGGCGGTATCCACCACCAGCACATCAACACCGGCTTTGACCAGAGCCTCAACACGCTCATCTGTACCCTCACCCACGCCAACCGAGGCGCCAACGCGCAGTCGGCCCTGATCGTCTTTACAGGCATTGGGGTGCTGCTCTGCTTTATCAATATCGGTAACCGTAATCAGACCTCTAAGTTCAAAGTCATCGTTAACTACCAGTACTTTTTCAATTCTGTGCTCATGTAGCAGAGCGCGCACTGCATCTGGGTCTGCGCCCTCTTTGACTGTTACCAGATCTTTTTTCGGCGTCATCACCGAGGTGACCAGCGCATCCATATCGGTGGCAAAGCGCACATCGCGTCGGGTAACAATGCCAATCAGGTTGCCATCTTCGAGTACTGGCAAACCGGAGATATTGGCGGACACTGTTAGATCATGAAGATCCTTCAGAGTGGCCGTAGACTCAATAGTATGGGGGTCTTTAACCACGCCAGACTCATATTTCTTAACCGCATGAACCTCTCTGGCCTGCTGCTCTATAGTCATGCTCTTGTGGATAATGCCTACACCACCCTCAGCGGCGATGGCAATTGCCAGGCGGGCCTCGGTGACCGTATCCATAGCCGCAGACACCAGCGGAATATTCATAACAATATCGCGGGTCAGCTGGGAATTGGTGGATACATCTTTTGCCGTGACGTCAGAATAGCCCGGCACTAAGAGTACATCGTCAAAGGTTAGAGCTTCGTGGGAAATGCGTAACATATTGGACGCTTACCTCTGTGAGGTTTTAAAAAGTAAGCGCCGCATTATAAATCAGCGCCCATATTAAGGTAAACAACTATTTACCGACTTTTATACGGCAAAACAGTGACTTAAGGTCGCTCTGGGATGACGCTAGCTGGAGTGTGGTGCAGATACAGAGTTATGGCTAAAACAAAGCTAAACGCCTCAGCAACTGAAATGGCGGCAACAAAGCGGTAGTCTGAAAGCAGCATGTAAAACAGAATCAGCAATCCCGCCGGCATAATCAAACTGCGACAGCTGGCCACCAGTGCCGACTGAAATGGCAGGTGCACTGCAGTGAGGTATCCGGATATCAACATAGTAAAACCAGCAAAAAGAAATACCGGCCAAACATAGGTGACAAACTCAAGTGCCAGAGCAAGGGTTTCCCTATCTCGCTCAACATCGATAAACAGCCCGATCAGTGATTCACTACCGGCGAGCAATAGGCTAACAATACCTGCGCTGACTCCCGCAATCATGATGCCCGCTGTGCGCAAAAATGCCCGGATTCTCTGGGGGTTTCGCGCACCAAAATTTTGCGAAATTATCACCTGGATAGAATCGGAAATAGCAAAATAGGCCATAAAGCCGATAAACAGCAGATAGTTGACCAATGTAATGGCCGCCACACCAGTGACTCCCGCCCGCTGAATAAGCATCCAATTAAAAATAAAGCCAATCAGCGCGCCAGACACTTCATTAATAAACTCAGAGATACCGTTGT
>JAYPYO010000095.1:0-4155 GCA_038135995.1 Porticoccaceae bacterium | reverse complement strand
TTACAGATTAATGGCCATGCCTTTGAGGCACGGATTTATGCCGAGGATCCTGAAAATGACTTTTTGCCAGCCACTGGACGACTCAATATCTTAAGGCCTCCACTAGAAAGCGCCAATGTGCGTGTGGATACTGGTGTGGTTGAGGGCAACGAGGTAAGTATTTATTACGATCCTATGATTGCCAAGCTGGTGGTCTGGGATCTGGATCGTGATCGCGCTCTGCAACGGCTTACCCAGGCTCTCAGTGAGTATCGTATTTCCGGGCTGACCACTAATATTGGCTTTCTCTACAACCTGGCAACCAGTCAGGCGTTTAAAAATGGCGATGTGGATACCGGCTTTATCGAGGAGCATCAGCAAGAGATATTTCGTCTGCGCGATGCGGATACAGATTACGCAGCACCCCTGGCTGCTGCCGCTATTATCAGGCAGCGAAAAGACAGTGCGGCGGCTCGGGCCGCGCAGTCTAACGAGCCAAATTCTCCCTGGCATCTGGTTAATCACTGGGGGCTGCCGCCATGCCATTTGACACTCAGATTACAGCATAGGGAATTATCCCTTACCCCAAACAGCCAGACTGATCTGACTGGTATCAAACTAGTGGCCACTGAGTCTGGTTTTGATTTATTTTCTCCCCAGGGTTTTTTCCAAGGCGCAGAAATTGGCCCAGATCTGGGGCTGGATAATGAGGATGATGGCGCTGGCAGCCTGCGCGCACCTATGAATGGTACTGTGGTCAGCACATTGGTTGTGGCTGGTGATAAGGTACGCAAAGGCGACAGGTTACTGGTGATGGAGGCAATGAAAATGGAACATAGTATTGAGGCACCCAGCGATGGCCTGGTAACTGAATTCTACTTTCAGGCCGGCGATCTTGTGGATGGTGGGGCCGAGTTATTAGGCTTTGCGGACAGTGCAGAATGAATTATCCACCCTCTGTAAAAATTGTCGAAGTAGGTCCCCGCGATGGTTTGCAAAATGAAAAAACCAGCCTAGATACAGAGACCAGGGTTCAGCTGATTACTCAGCTGGCCGATGCTGGTCTAAGTTATATTGAAGCAGGCAGCTTTGTCAGCCCCAAATGGGTACCGCAGATGGCAGGTAGCGATAAGGTTTTTCAACAGCTGCCAGTGGACACAGCCACCACCTATGCGGCTCTCACCCCCAATATGCAGGGGTTGGAAAGGGCCCTGCAGTGCGGAGTGAGGGAAGTCGCAGTTTTTGCTGCGGCTTCGGAAGGCTTTAGCCAAAAAAATATTAACTGTTCTATTGCCGAGAGTATTGAGCGCTTTAAACCAGTCGCCAGGGAAGCCCTCAGCGCCGGATTAGCCGTGCGCGGCTATATCTCCTGTGTGGTTGGCTGTCCCTATGAGGGCGCAGTCCATGTCGAGTCAGTTGCCCAGGTGGCAGAGCAATTACTGGCCATAGGCTGCTATGAAGTGTCCCTCGGCGACACCATAGGAGTGGGTACGCCAGCCTCTATGGACAGACTGCTCAGCAGACTATTGAGAGACATTGCCCCTGACAAACTCGCCATCCATGCCCATGACACCTATGGACAGGCACTGGCCAATATTCTTATCGCGCTGCAGCTGGGTATTAGCACTGTCGACAGCTCTGTTGCAGGCCTGGGTGGTTGCCCCTACGCTCAGGGAGCCTCGGGCAATGTGGCTACTGAAGATCTGGTCTATATGCTTAATGGCCTGGACATAAACCATGGTGTAGACCTGCCCAAGCTTATCGCTGCTGGCAACTTTATTAGCCAAAAACTTAATCGTGCCAATGGTTCAAAGGTAGGAATCGCACTGCAGTAAGTTATACTGCCGACCTCTCAACCATATTCGGAGCTCACTCCTTTGACCGCGTTTCGTCCCTGTATCGACCTGCACCAGGGTCAGGTAAAACAAATTGTCGGCGGCAGCCTCACCGATGATGGCGCGGATACCAATTTTGTCAGCAGCCATAATGCCGCCTACTACGCCAAACTCTACCAGCAACACCAGCTAACCGGTGGCCATGTGATTGCCCTTGGGCCCAACAATCAGCAGCAGGTGCTCGAAGCTCTGGCGGCCTTCCCTCAGGGCCTGCAATTTGGTGGCGGGGTTAATCTGGAAAACGCGGCCAGCTATTTGGAAGCTGGTGCCTCGCATATTATTGTCACTTCCTATCTTTTCGAAAATGGCCAGTTTTCCTGGCCCCGACTTGAAGCTATAAAAGCGGAGGTGGGTGCAGAGCACCTGGTGCTTGACCTAAGCTGCCGCAAAATAGATCAGGGCTGGATGATCGCCACTGATCGCTGGCAGACCATCACTGGTACTGCTGTTGACGCCGACACCATTGCCGAGCTTGAACAGCACTGTGCTGAGTTTCTGGTGCATGCTGCAGATGTGGAAGGCCTGCAAGCAGGTATAGACCAGGATCTGGTCAAGCTACTGGGCATGTGCTGTGCAGTCCCCTGCACCTATGCGGGCGGCGCCAGATCGCTGGATGACCTCAAGCTGGTGAACTCACTGTCCGATGGCAAGCTGGACCTGACTATTGGCAGCGCTCTGGATATCTTTGGCGGCCAGGGGGTTAGCCTCGAAGACTGTATTCAATGGAATCGTCGCGCTGGTTAACTGTGCAGCTTTTTGCGAATCCTGAGTGTCAGCATTACCGCCCCCAGAAAAACCACAGGTGTTATGGCCGCCAGGGCTATACCCTGGGAGATGGGTAAATAATTTTCAATTGCCACAGGCTTAAGCAGCAGCTCAATCAGGCTCATGCTGTAATAGGTCATGGCAATTACCGACAGCCCCTCCACAGTCTGTTGTAGCCGCAGCTGTATTTCACTGCGCTTATCCATTGACACCAGCAGCTGCTGATTCTGGGTCTCAAGAGATAGTTGCAGTCTAAGATGCAGCAACTCACTGGTGCGACTAATACGCTTGGATAGATTTTCTTTGCGCCTGACCACTGACATACAGGTATTAAAAGCTGGAATAAATCGCCGCACATGAAACTGCTTAAGGGTTCTGATCGCCGGCATCTTTTGCTCTCTCAGCATATCCAATCGACTCTCGGTCAGATTGAAGTACGCCTCGGTGGCAGAAAAACGAAAATTATGGTCAGCAACTAGCTTTTCCAGCTGAGTTGCCTCCTCAATCAACTCAGTCATCAGAGCCTGCTCGTCCTCGAGGGTAACCAGCTGATTTAATTTTTCGTTAGTCTTGACCAGACGTTGCTCAAGATGGCGCACCTCCGGCATCAGCAGTCGCGCTGTGGGCAGTGCCAGCAATGTCATAGATCGATAGGCGGCAATCTCAAGCAAATTGCGGATAAGTCTGCCCGCCTGAGAAGAGTCCAGCCCCTCATCTACCACCAGGGTGCGAATAAAGCCATCTTCTTCCGACTGTACTGAGGTCCAGACAGTGGCCAGACCATCATACACTTTGCTGCCAACCAGACGTTGATCATTAAACAGCTTGGCGAGATCCTGCTGATTGGTTAGCGCAGCAGTAGCTGGTCGCAGATCTATATGGTTGGCCGCAATTAACTGGCCTTCAAGATTGGCAACCCAATCACTGTCTAGCAGCGAAAACCCATCAGTGCAGAAAGGCTGCTCGGGCGGGCCGCGGTGTATCACCGTGTAGGTAGAAAACTCGTTGTGGAATTCCCAGCGCAGGTCAAATCTGTCAAAGCTCTGATAATAGCAATCAGCATTGGCTGAGGGTGACTCGACTCCATGAAACTGAGCGAGTTTAGCCAGTTTATCAAGCTCGGCCTGACGGTCACCGGAGTGCAGGAAAACCAGACTGGACACCTGTGCAGGCAAATCCACGACGGGAAAGGGCCGATTGTGTAACTCGTTAATCAAGGAATCTTTTAGCGGGTGAAGATCCATAGAGCGCAACCTCTCAGCTGGTGGTAATAATTATCCCTGGGTAATTTTCCTATATTTTTATGACTACAAACACGAATCGCCCTGTATCAACAGAGAGATCGTCTGGTTACGTTTGTTTTGGCTTTAATGGTTTACTCTGTGGCTAGTCTACCATATAAACTCTACGCCGACCTGAGCTGTTCTGGGGGTTCCCGGAAAATAGCGCTGCTGGCTAAAAGTGGTGTAATCCGCACGCTCCGCATAGTGCCGATCGGTGAGATTGCTGATATTGG
>JAYPYO010000094.1:0-4274 GCA_038135995.1 Porticoccaceae bacterium | reverse complement strand
CCTTACCTTTGTAGGGCTCTGGCGGACGGTAAGCGCGAATCTCAGCTGCGGCCTGGCCCAGCTTTTGCTTGTCCGAAGACTTTAATACAACCTCAGTCTGACTAGGAGTCTCAGCGCTAACACCCTCTGGCAACTGATAAACCACTGGATGAGAAAAACCCAGCGTCAGGTTAATACTCTTGCCCTGAACCTGTGCTCTGTAACCTACACCAACCAGCTCAAGCTTTTTCTCAAAGCCTTCAGAAACACCGGTCACCATATTGTTAACCAACGCTCTGGTAGTACCCGACATGGCGCGTGCGAACTGATCTCCACTGCGGGCAGCAAACGTCAGAACATTATCTTCCTGTTTGATTTCCACCTGGGGGTTGATCGGCATGGCCAATGTACCCTTTGAGCCCTTGACAGAAATCTCTTCGCCACCAAGTGTTACTTCAACACCTTTGGGCAGTTCTACTGGACTATTTGCAACTCTAGACATTTTTCTTTCCTATCAGAATACGGTGCAAAGCACTTCACCACCAATACCGGCAGCTCTGGCAGCGCGATCAGTCATCACACCTTTACTGGTGGAGATAACTGCAATACCGAGACCGCTGCGAACCTTGGGCAAGTCGTTGGTGCTTACATACTGACGTAAGCTCGGCTTGCTGATGCGCGCAATCTCTTCAATAACTGGACGGCCTTCAAAGTACTTCAGCTCGATAGTCAAGCTGGGCTTAACTTCTTCACTGACGCTGTAGCCGGCAATATAACCCTCTTCCTGAAGCACTTTGGCCACAGAGGCCTTCAGCTTAGAAGCGGGCATTGTAACTTCTGGGTGACTGCGGTGATGCGCATTACGAATGCGTGTCAACATGTCTGAAACTGGATCTTGCATACTCATATCGTTTGGCTCCTCAACTTACCAACTGGCTTTAACCAGTCCCGGAACTTCACCGCGCATCGCTGACTCACGCAGTTTGTTTCGGCACAGGCCAAACTTGCTGTAAACACCATGTGGGCGGCCAGTCACTCGACAGCGATTGCGCTGACGGCTGGGGCTCGCATCACGCGGCAGCTTTTGTAACTTCTGCTGAGCTTCCCAACGATCTTCGTCAGAGGCCTCAACACTGTGAATAATTGCTTTCAGTTCCGCTCTTTTAGCGGCGAACTTAGCGACTGTCTTGGCGCGCTTTGCTTCGCGCTGAACCATGGATACCTTTGCCATCTATCTATTACCTCAACCTTTCAGCGGAAAGTTAAAGGCACGCAGTAAAGCTCGGCCTTCGTCGTCATTGCGCGCGGTGGTGGTAATAGTGATATCCAAACCACGCAACTTATCAATTTTCTCGTAGTCGATCTCAGGGAAAATAATCTGCTCACTCACACCCATAGAGAAATTACCACGGCCATCGAACTGCTTGGGGCTGATACCACGGAAGTCACGAATACGTGGGATTGCGATGCCAACCAGGCGCTCCAGAAACTCATACATACGGTCGCTGCGCAACGTTACCTTGGTACCGATCGGCCAACCCTGGCGAACCTTGAAGCCAGCGATAGATTTGCGAGCGTTATTGATCACTGGTTTCTGGCCGGCAATCAATGTGAGATCAGCCACTGCATTTTCCAGAGACTTCTTGTCACCAATCGCTTCACCAACACCCATATTCAGAGTGATCTTGGTAATGCGAGGAATCTCCATCACATTAGTCAGACCCAGCTCTTCTTTAAGCTTGGGAGCCAATTCGTTTTTATATACTTCTTTCAGCCTTGCCATTTCGATTACCTGTTTACTTAAGCGTCTACGGCTTCGCCGTTGGACTTAAAGATACGAATCTTTTTGTTGTCTTCCTGAACCTTAAAGCCCACGCGATCTGCTTTATTGGTTGCGCTATTAAAGATAGCTACATTGGAGACCTGAATAGGTGATTCCTTCTCGATAATTCCACCGGGAATACCTGCCTGAGGATTGGGCTTCTGATGCTTTTTAATCATCTGAATACCAGACACCAGCAGACGATCGTTTTCAAGGACCTTAATTACCTTGCCACGCTTGCCTTTGTCTTTACCGGCGATAACAACAACTTCGTCGTCGCGCTTAATTTTCAGCATTGCCATTTCTTAATCCTCGCTTACAGCACTTCAGGTGCTAGGGAGATAATGCGCATAAACTTCTCTGTGCGAAGCTCGCGAGTTACCGGCCCAAAAATACGTGTGCCAATAGGTGCATTGTTGGCATTGAGCAGCACTGCAGCATTGTCATCAAATTTGATCAAGCTGCCGTCCTGACGACGCAAACCTTTCTTGGTGCGAACTACTACTGCACTCATCACCTGGCCTTTCTTTACCTTGCCGCGGGGAATCGCTTCTTTAACGGTAACCTTAATAATGTCACCAACCCGAGCATAGCGACGGTGAGAACCGCCCAACACTTTGATACACATCACGCGACGTGCACCGCTGTTGTCTGCTACATCAAGATAACTTTCTGTTTGAATCATTTTCTACTCCGAAACCTTCGCCAACTGCAGAATTACTCTGCTACAGCGCGCTCGTCAATATTCACCAGTTTCCACGACTTGTCTTTAGAGACAGGTCGGCACTCTGCGATCGTTACCAGATCGCCTGTATTCGCATCATTAGCTTCATCATGCGCTTTAATCTTGGTCGACTTGGTCAAGATTTTCCCGTATACCGGGTGCTTGACACGTCGCTCAATCATCACAGTGATGGTCTTATCCATCTTGTCACTGACGATGCGGCCAGTGAGTGTTCTTGAACTTGTTTGTAGCTCAGACATAATTATTCCCCTGCCTTCTGGTTAATAACAGTCTTAAGTCGCGCAATGTTGCGGCGCGCTTGTTTAACCTTATGGCTTTCGTTCAACTGGCCAGTGGCGTGCTGCATACGCAGCTTGAACTGAGACTTGAGCTCATCGCCCAGAGCCGCTTTCAACTCGTCAACTGACTTTTCACGCAATTCGTTAGCTTTCATGGTTACATCACCGTGCGTTTAACGAAGGTAGTTGCAACAGGAAGCTTGGCCGCTGCTAAAGCAAATGCTTCGCGCGCCAGCTCTTCACTAACACCTTCCATTTCATAAAGTACCTTGCCTGGCTGGATTAGCGCCACCCAGTACTCAACATTACCTTTACCCTTACCCATACGCACTTCAAGTGGCTTGTTGGTAATCGGCTTGTCTGGAAAAACTCGAATCCAGATTTTACCGCCACGTTTAATGTGTCGAGTCATGGCACGACGAGCCGCCTCAATCTGGCGAGCAGTCAGACGACCACGCCCAGATGCTTTGAGACCATACTCGCCAAAGCTGACTTTGCTGCCGCGCTGAGCCAGGCCACGGTTGCGACCCTTGTGCATCTTGCGGAATTTTGTACGTTTCGGTTGCAGCATTTCGCTTTACCCTTATCGCTTGTTTCTTGTGTCTTGTGTCTTGGCGGGCGCTGCTTCAGCTTCCTCACCACCCAGAACTTCACCTTTGAAGATCCAGACCTTTACGCCGATGATGCCGTATGTGGTATTACCTTCGGCTGTCGCGTAGTCAATGTCTGCACGCAATGTGTGCAGAGGTACACGGCCTTCTCTGTACCATTCTGAACGGGCAATCTCTGCGCCGCCCAAACGACCACCAACTTGAATTTTTACTCCCAGAGCACCGCCGCGCATAGCGTTTTGAACAGCGCGCTTCATGGCGCGACGGAACATCACACGACGCTCTAGCTGCTGAGCTACGTTCTGAGCAACCAGATTGGCATCCAGATCGGGCTTGCGGATCTCTTCGATATTAATATGTACCGAACAACCCATCATCTTGGCGACTTCATTGCGCAGCTTCTCAACATCCTCACCCTTCTTGCCGATAACGATACCGGGGCGGGCTGTATGAATGGTGATGCGCGCACTATCTGAAGGTCGCTCAATGTCAACGCGGCTTACTGACGCATGGTCGAGTTTCTTCTTAACAAACGCTCGAACCTTGAGGTCCTGATTGAGCTTGTCCGCATAGTCCTTTTTACCGGCATACCAAGTCGAGGTATGCTTTTTAACGATACCTAGGCGGATGCCAGTTGGATGTACTTTTTGACCCATTGAATGGTCTCCCGAACCTTAATTCTACTTTTCAGAAACTTTTACAGTGATGTGACAGCTGCGCTTAAAAATTCTATCCGCGCGGCCCTTTGCTCTAGGCTTGATTCTTTTCATCGTCATGCCTTCGTCAACAAAGATCGTTGACACTTTGAGCTCATCTACATCAGCACCATCGTTGTGCTC
>JAYPYO010000093.1:0-4460 GCA_038135995.1 Porticoccaceae bacterium | reverse complement strand
GGCAATTCGCTGTTTTAATCCACTGCTCAATTTAGACCTCTGCCAAAATTATTTTCAGTACTGCTGCCACAGTATGAAATGAACCAAATACCAGTATTCTGTCTGTCGCTGCCGCATTATCCACAGCCAGTTGAAATGCCTGTTCAACGGATGGCTGCAAGCGGCCTTGCTGGCCAGCATTGTATAACAATTCGAGCAGAGATTGACCCTTGCGCGCTCGCGAACTATCGCTTATTTCACCAATAATCCAATCGTCAATCAGATCGGCCATGGGCGCGATAATGCCCGACCAGTCTTTATCCTCCAGCACAGCAGCCACAGCAATGGTGCGGCCCTCTGATCGCGACAGATTGGCCGCCAGCACCTCGGCGGCTGCCGGGTTATGGGCCACATCCAGAATCACCTCTGTGCCTCTGTAACTCAGCTGTTGATGACGGCCAGTCAGGCGCACCTGCTGCAGCGCAATGGCACAGTCTTGTTGATTTAACTCAAAGCCTGCGGCCACCAGGGTTTGCAGAGCCAGGGTTTTATTGACTGGCAATAGCCCCTGACCATTGAGCTGTGTGAAACTCAGGGAGCCCGCTGCACTGCTCTTTTGCTTGCTAAGCTGACAGTCAAATAGCTCGCCGCTGGAAAAGCTAAAGTCGCGGCCTGCCCAAAGAGCATTGGCGCCTGTATCTGCCACCAGCTGGGCAAAGCCTTGAGGATGGTCCTGCTCACCAATGATCAGTGGCCGACCGCGGCGCGCTATGCCCAGCTTCTCGCCGGCGATCTCGGTTCTGGTATCACCCAGCCAGTCACAGTGATCCAGAGCTATGCTGGTGAGCACGGCAATATCTGCATCAATAATATTAATGGCATCCAGACGGCCGCCCAGCCCTACTTCAAGTAGCATTACCTGGGGACTGGCCTGATAAAAAATCACCAGGGCAGCCAGCGTACCCACCTCAAAATAGGTCAGGGAGATGTCTGCAGTGACAGCCTCGATTTGCTCAAAGGCATCGATAATCAGAGCATCTGCAACTGGCTGGCCAGCCAGACAGATACGCTCGTTATAGGCGAGAAAATGCGGTGAGGTAAAGGTGCCAACGCTGTGGCCATGTTGCAGCAACAGTGCCTGCATGCTGGTGATGCAGGAGCCTTTGCCATTGGTGCCTGCAACTGTAATGGCCAGAGGGGGTTGGCAGGATTTTAGGCGCGGTTGCTGAAGTAACCGGCGCCAGACCTCTGCGACTCGATCTAGGCCCAACTCTATCTCGCTGGGGTGCCTGCTCTCTATCAGAGTCAGCCAGTCAGCGAGAGAGCGGTCAGGCATCAGTTGGTTCTGGTACGTTGGTCAGCTTGGAGAGAATGCTGGCCAGACGATCGCGCATCTGGTGGCGACTAATAATCATATCTATATGGCCCTTCTCGAGCAGAAACTCGCTGCGCTGGAAGCCTTTGGGCAGCTTCTGGCGGATAGTCTGCTCAATAATATTGGGGCCGGCAAAGCCTGCGCGGGCACCAGGCTCAGCAACATTGAGGTCGCCCAGCATAGCCAGACTGGCGGAGACACCACCGTAAACCGGATCGGTCATTACCGATACATAGGGCACGCCAGCGGCACTTAAACGCTCAAGTACAGCACTGGTTTTGGCCATCTGCATCAGCGAGATTAGCGCCTCCTGCATGCGCGCACCGCCAGTGGCGGGGAAACAGATAAAGGGGCGCCGCTCTTCGAGAGCCAGATTGGCAGCGCGGGTAAATTTCTCACCCACTGCATAACCCATGGAGCCGCCATGAAAAGCAAACTCAAAGGCACAGGAGACCACGGGAATACCTTTGAGACTGCCACTCATCGCGACTAGGGCATCTTTTTCGCCAGTCTTTTTCTGAGCTTCGGTGAGGCGATCTTTGTATTTTTTAACATCTTTAAACTTGAGGCGGTCGATGGCTTCGACATCCTGCGCAATCTCAAGGCGGTCATTTTCATCGAGGAAGATATCCAGACGGCGGCGAGCGCCGATGCGCATATGATGTTCGCACTTGGGGCAGACATCTAGATTGCGCTCTAACTCCGGGCGGTAGAGTGGTGAGGCGCACTTGGGGCATTTCTTCCACAGCCCTTCGGGTATAGAGTTTGAGCGTTCATTTTTGCCTGAAGCAGGGCCTGTGGGCCTAATGCGGTTGAGCCAGTTCATCTATTACCTTTTAACTCACTTAAATGGTGGCGCGATTCCAAGGCGGCATTCTATCACGACAGATTCAGTCTCGCTAAGGCCCAGCGCAATTATTTATTGCGCCTGCGGAGGTAGCTGTAGCAGACGGCCCATATATTTTGACTCGCCTCTCTATACTATAGGCGACTGGGGCTTGGCCTGTTTGGCATTGCGCACAAATGCCGCAACTTTTGCTTGGTCTTTCACCCCCGGCGACGACTCCACGCCACCGCTAACATCCACCATATCTGGAGCAACCAGACTGACCGCACTGGCGACATTATCTGGCGTTAGCCCACCGGCCAAAATCAGAGGGTAGTCTCTACTACTGGGCAGGCGATTCCAGTCAAACTGGTGGCCGGTGCCACCGTACTGGTCGTCGCTCCAGGCATCAAACAAAAAGCCTGCGTCGGCTCTGTAGGCTGCGACCTCTGCGTCAATATCCAGACCCTCGCGCATGCGTACGGCACGGATAAAGGGGAAATCAAACTGCTGACAAAACTCCGGGCTCTCGTCGCCATGAAACTGAATCAGATCTGGCTGCACCTGGGTAATCACCTGACGCACTGTGCCTTGGTCTGCATTGACCAGCAGCACCACTGCGGTGGTTTGCGGGCCAATAGCCGCGCGAATCTCCGCCGCGCGCTGAATATCCACATATCTGGAACTCTTGGCATAGATCACCAGGCCCAGAGCATCGGCGCCCGCCTGCTGGGCCATGATGGCCTGCTCAGGACTGGTGATACCGCAAATTTTTACGCGTACGGACATCTAATTAACTCTCTATCTCGGTTGTAGCCTGAGCCATATCGCAAGCCTGAGCAAGACTATCAGACAAAAATGCCGGGCCCGTAGGCAACCTGGGCAGTGCAAACTCTGGCGGATAATTGACATTCACCAGATACAGACCATTGGACGGGGCTGTGGCTGCACTTTGACAGCGATCGGCCCCGGCAAGCAACTGTTTTATCCATATGGGCTGCTGGCGGCCGTAGCCCACCTCGAGCAATGCACCCACCATATTGCGCACCATATGTAGCACAAAAGCATTGGCGCTAACCTCAAAGATCAGCAGCTGACCAAGTGGATAAATATTGGCGCTGGTGACATTGCGAAATGGCGATAGGGACTGACAGCCTGCACCGCGAAAGGCTGAAAAATCCTGCTCGCCCAATAGGTACTGACAGGCCTCTTGCATAGCCGAGGCCTCGACCGGAAATTTCACCCAGGTGACTCCATCGGCCAAAATGGCCGGACGGGTTTTGCTGGCAGAGATCACATAGCGGTAGGTGCGTGAGGTGGCGCTGAATCTGGCGTGAAAGTCTGCGCTCATTTCTCCGGCCCAGCGCAGAGCTATGGAATCGGGCAGCTGGCTGTTGGCGCCCTGCACCCAGTTGTGGCCGCTGCGAACAGCACTGCTATCAAAGTGTATAACCTGATGACTGGCATGCACAGCTGTGTCTGTGCGGCCGGCGCAACTCAAAATAAGCGGACTGTCTGCCACATAGCTTAGGGCGCGCTCTAGCTCCTGCTGAACTGAGGGGCTGTGCTTCTGTTTTTGGAAGCCACAAAAAGCACTGCCGTCGTATTCAACGACGGCAGCATAGCGTTTGATACCCTCGGGCATGATCTCGCCCTGTGGTATCTTGCAATTAGGGGTATAAACCCATTCAGGCACGGTTATTGGTTCCTGTTTTTGTCCCTGTTATTCGTCGATGCTGGCCAGTAGTGTCTTGGCTTTGGCCTGACCCTCTTCGTCGGCTTCACCAATAATTTCATTGAGAATTTCTCTGGCTCCTGCGGTGTCGCCCATTTCAATAAAGGTGGTGGCCAGATCCATTTTTACATCGACAGAATTGAGCTCTTCGACATCGTCGACGCCCTCAAAATCATCCAGGCTGGCCATAAACTCGGCAATAACTTCGTCACCCATGGAATTTTCGAGGTCCGCCGCACCGGGTAGCTCTTCAATATTAACCTCCAGACCCAGATCTTCGGGCTGGGGATTTTCTTTTGGCTTTTTAACTTCGCCGACATCGGCAAAGATGCCGCCATCCATAAAGCTATCGTCGAGGAAATCTTCATCAAGTACAGATTCAGCCAATTCATCGATGGCTTTATCACCGGCAGATTCCAGCTCCTCGAGGGAATCGGGCTCAAGGGTTGCTTGATTTGCGGCGGGGGCTTCCTCTTCGGCTGAGGGCTCTTGTTCCGCTGAGGGCTCTTGTTCCGCTGAGGGCTCTTGTTCCGCTGAGGGCTCTT
>JAYPYO010000092.1:0-5058 GCA_038135995.1 Porticoccaceae bacterium | reverse complement strand
CGATTTCTTTATTGATGGTGGCGCCCAGTACCATTTCCACTACATCCATGGTCTGACTGTCGGTCACGCGCATACCATCGACAAACTTGGACTCAATGGATAGCTGATCGAGCAGGCTGCCAATTTGCGGGCCACCGCCATGCACTACCACTGGGTTAATGCCCACGGCTTTCATCAGCACTATATCCCGGGCAAAGCTTTCTTTAAGGCGGTCATCGACCATGGCATTGCCTCCATATTTCACCACTACAGTTTTACCTGCAAAGCGTTGGATATAGGGCAGCGCACGGGAGATTACCTGTGCAGTGGTCTGTGCTTCTTTACGACTTAGTGACATAGCTATATATAGTTTTCCATATTGTTTATAAAGGGTGACAATTGCTTGCTAAACCTGCGCTTGATTTCCTCCAGACTCTCACTGTCGTCTGCCTCAAAGCGCAGGGTCAGGTTGGCCGAGGTGTTGGAGGCCCTTATTAAACCCCAACCATTGGCATATTCTACCCTTAAGCCGTCCAGAGTAATAATTTCGCCACCCTCGAACTGACAGCCAGCTGCCAGGGTGGCCATAAGGCTAAACTTTTCGCTTTCATCCACCGGAATCAATATCTCGGGGGTGTAGCAGCTTGTATCAAACTCGCTGATGATACTGTCGAGGGTGCGGCTGTGCTCCTCGGCGCAGAGAATCTCCAGCAGCCGCACCGCTGCGTAGAGCCCGTCATCAAACCCGTCCCAGCGATCATTAAAGAAAATATGCCCGCTGTACTCGCCCCCCAGCGGTGCCCGATTTTGATGTACAGCTTTTCTAACATGGGCGTGGCCAGTTTTACACATCACCGGCCTGCCGGAGTGCTGGCGTACGATCTCAGCCAGCCGCTTACTGCTCTTTACATCAAAAACAATATCTGCGCCTGGATTCCGGGCCAGTATATCCCGGGCAAATATCATCATCAGGCGATCTGGCCAGACGATTTCACCACTGCCGGTAATCACCACTAGACGATCGCCATCGCCGTCCAGGGCAAAGCCCAGGTCAGCATTGACCTCTCTAACTCTGGCAATCAGTTGTTGAAGGTTGCGTTCGTCGGCCGGGTTGGGTTCATGGTTGGGAAATGCGCCGTCGATCTCGCAGTGCAGGGGGAAGGCCAGGCAGCCGAGGCTGTCAAAGAGCTGCACGGCCACAGGCCCAGCTACGGCATTGCCGGCATCGACCACAATCCGGAATGACTTGTCCACCGAGCTCTGGGCCACTATATGGCGAACATAATGAGGGACAATATTATGGGGGCTTACAGGCTCAGGATTGCCGGTGGTAAACCTGTGCTCCTCAAGCATTGGCTTTAATAGCTGCAGAGTTTTACCTGCAATGACCTGACCCTGAATAATAATCTTAAAGCCGTTATAGCGCGCCGGGTTGTGGCTGGCAGTTACCATGATGCCGCAGCTGGACTGGCTGTCATTGTGAATTGCAAAGTTTAAAATAGGCGTGGTTACCTCACCCAGATCTATCACTTTGCAGCCCGTAGACTGCAAGCCAGACTTCAGTGCCGCAGCCAGCTCGGGAGAGCTCAGCCGACCATCGCGACCAACATACATGGCGCTGTGATTGTTTTTTAGGATAATGGTACCCAGAGTTTTCCCCAGTCTGGAGGCAAATTCTGGACTGAGTTCCAAACCGGCGATACCCCGGATATCGTAGTCGCGGAACACAACATCTGGAGCAAAAAATTCCTTCTGCGCATCGATTGACGGCTCCGGGCTGCGAAGTTGAAGATCTGCCTGCCCAGCGGGATTGGGCTGCTGAGTAGGCTGAAAAGTTGGCTGGTTCTGCTCCATCTGTGGAGCAAACAGTGCGTCTTCATCACTGTCCGTCTCGATAAAGATAGCGGTCTGTCTAGCCTGATTTTTAACGCGCAGATTAATCAGTAGTAGCGCTAACAGAATTGCAGTGGTTACCAGACCGGCAAACAGCCACCAAAATGGTGGCAAACTGCGATCAATGGTCTGAGCCAGAGTCTGGGAAGGAGTGAAGGCGATTTTCCACAGGCTGTTTGCCGTGGCAAAGAGTTCCGGAGTAGGCTCCGCTACCGAGGGATCCAGAGACGGGGATCTTTCGCCCAGCGCAATCAGCGCAATACTGCCGCGATTGGGAACCAGTTGCAGCAGCTCTACAGTGCCATTGGTGGTGTCAGCCACACTGAGCGCTGATCTCAGCCCTGAGAGGGGCAGGCGCAGCAAAATTACGCCACCCACTGCATTGGCAGCTCTCTGATCGGGCACTGGCCTGGCAATTAATAGCTGCCATTGATCATTGGTTTTTGCGGCCCTGGGCCTAGTGCGATTACCTGCTAGAGATTGGCTTACCATCTGCTTGGCAGCATAGCCCAGGCTTTCGGTGTGGCGCTGCTGCTCAGAGTCGACAAAGTAAACACTGCCCTTATCGGCGAAACGATTATTGGTAAAAAGATTATCGGCAAGGTCTGATTCCAACTGATCCAGTGCTGATTGATTGCCCTGGGAAAAACTCTGGATTACCTCTGGCTGATTGGCGACAGTGCCTAGTTGTTTTATATAACTAGCCATGTAGATATCTACATGGTCAGCGGCCCTGTTGATATTTATACCGTAGAGTTTTTCGGCAGCCTGGATCCGAGGTTCTACCGCCAGCTTTTGCCACATCAGCAGGCTGATAACTACCAGCGCAACCAGGCCCAGTGCAACACTGCGCAGGATCAACTGGTCGTCACGAATTGCTGTGATGATTTGCTTTACATTCACTGTAATAAGTAGCCAGGTCGCGGAGGCTGTGACTAGAGTTTATGGTGAGTAGCCATATGCTCGACAATATCTCTCGCTAACTGAGCCTTGCTCCTTTTGCTAAATACCTTGCTTGAGTCGGCGTCAATCCAGCTGACTTCATTGTCCTCTGCATTAAAACCCACATCTCCACGGGAGACATCGTTGGCAATAATGGCATGTAAATTTTTGCGCGCTAATTTGTCTCTGGCGTAGGACTCAACATCCTGAGTCTCCGCGGCAAACCCCACAACAAAGCAGTCAGTCTGTGCGGCTATAGTGGCGACAATATCCGGGTTTTTCTCCAGGGTAATATTTATCTGGTCGCCCTGCTTTTTAATTTTTTGCTCGGCCACCTCACTGGCTCTGTAGTCTGCAACTGCGGCGGCGGCAATAAAGATATCAGCATCTGCTGTCGCCTCTAATGAGGCGCTGAGCATCTCCTGTGCAGATACAACAGGGATAAGCTCACAGCGGTCCGGCGCTGCAATATCTACTGGACCTGAAATTAGGCTGACCTTAGCGCCAGCCTCTATGGCGGCCTCGGCGAGGGCATAGCCCATTTTTCCCGAGCTGTGATTGCTGATATAGCGCACTGGGTCCAGCGCTTCGCGAGTAGGCCCGGCGGTGATCACTAGTTTTTTGCCCGCCAGTCGGCCAGTTTGAAACAGGCCGCTGACCGATTTAACTATGGCATCGGGTTGCTGCATTCTGCCGGGGCCCACATCACCACAAGCTTGAATCCCCTCGTCTGGACCAATAATGCGCACACCACGCTGTTGCAGGGCGGCGACATTATCAACGCTGGCAGCATGGGCCCACATGGCCTGATTCATTGCCGGTGCAATTGCCACTATGGCTGGCGTGGCCAGATGAATGGCGCTGAGCAAACTATCGGCTCTGCCGTGGACCATATTGGCAATAAAGTCGGCACTGGCTGGTGCTATCAGCAGCAGATCTGCCCAGCGTGCCAGTTCAATGTGGCCCATGCCTGCCTCGGCCTCAGGATCGAGAAGCTGGCTGTGCACTGGATTGCCCGACAGCGCCTGCATGGTGAGCGGACGAATAAACTCTTCAGCCGCAGGCGTCATAACAACGCGCACCTCGGCGCCCTCATCTTGCAGGCGCCGAATCACCTCAGCACTTTTATAGGCGGCGATACCGCCGGTAACACCAAGAATTATTCGTTTGTTTGACAGGCTGCTCATTAATCGTCCAGACAGGCCATTGGAAGGGCGCTAAGATAACATTTTGTCAGCCACATCTGTAGCGATAAATAAGGACTTACTATGGCTATAAGCCACTGGCCGTTGGAAGAGCGGCCCAGAGAAAAGCTTTTAGCCCAGGGCGCGGCGGTTCTGTCCGACGCTGAATTACTGGCGATTTTTTTGCGCACCGGTCTGCCCGGCGTTACAGCCATTGATCTGGCCACAGAGCTGCTGGCTCATTTTGGTGGGTTGGGGCCTCTGTTAACAGCGGATCAGCGAGCTTTCTGCAGTGCCAAGGGTCTGGGGCCCGCGAAATACTGCCAGGTTCAGGCCACTCTGGAGTTAACCACCAGATATCTTCGCGAACAGTTGCATGGCAATCCCATCTTTACCAGCCCCTCTCAGGTTAGGGACTATCTGGCGGTGCAGATGCGCGACTATCAGCGCGAGGTCTTTGTGGTGTTGCTGTTGGATACTCGCCATCAGCTGTTAGAGTACCGTGAGCTATTTCAGGGCACTATCAACGGTGCCAGCGTGCATCCCAGAGAGGTGGTAAAACTGGCGCTCAGCAAAAATGCGGCGGCGGTGATTGTTGCCCACAACCATCCATCGGGGAATGCAGAGCCCAGCAAATCGGATATTGCTATCACTCGCAGTTTGAAGACGGCGTTGAACCTGATGGAGATCCGTCTGCTCGATCATTTTGTGGTTGGGCGTGGCGATGTTACCTCTCTGGCGGATCGTGGCCAGTTATAGGCTTAAACTAGAGTGTTTTCTGGTGATTCTGCGGTTTTCGTTTGATTCAACATGGGCTTTCTGGTATAAAACGCGCCTCCTTGCGGGACGGTCCCGTTAATGGATTAATAAATCATAGAATTTTTTGTTTTTTTGGGGCTTTCCCAAGACAAATATTGGAATCAGAGGCAGCAACAATGTCCAGAGTATGTCAGGTCACAGGCAAGCGCCCAATGGCTGGAAATAATGTATCTCACGCGAAGAACAGAACACGTCGTCGCTTTGAGCCAAATCTCCACACTCACCGTTTTTGGGTTGAGTC
>JAYPYO010000091.1:0-5089 GCA_038135995.1 Porticoccaceae bacterium | reverse complement strand
TACAGCAGTTGGCGGGTCTCATTTTCATCGGAGGGGGTCATAACCAGCATATTGGGAATACAGCGCAGATAGCTGATATCGTAGGCCCCCGCATGGGTAGCACCGTCCTCGCCCACCATGCCGGCGCGATCCAGGGCAAAGAGTACATCCAGATTTTGCAGGGCCACATCATGTATTAGCTGGTCATAGCCCCGCTGTAAAAAGGTCGAATAAATAGCTACTACTGGCTTAGCTCCCTCGCAGGCCATACCAGCCGCCAGAGTGACCGCATGCTGTTCGGCAATGGCCACATCTTCAAAGCGGTCGGGGAAGCGCTCAGCAAAATCATTCATACCAGAGCCCTCACACATAGCCGGGGTAATACCCACCAGACGCTGGTCTTTCTCCGCCATATCACAGAGCCAGTCACCAAAGACTTTTTGATACTTGGGTTTGGCGGGCTTGATCTGGTCACTGGCTTGGGACACCGCAGTCTGCACCGCTGGCTTGGGCTCAATCTTGTTGAGGGCATGGTAGCCCACAGGGTCATTCTCTGCCGGGGCAAAGCCTTTGCCCTTGTGGGTAATAATATGCAGCAGCACAGGCCCGTCTATGTCTTTAATCTTGTTTAAGATCTCTACCAGCATGGGCAGATCATGGCCGTCGATCAGGCCAATATAGTAAAAGCCCAGCTCCTCGAAGATGGTCGCCGGTGACACCATGCTCTTCATATATTCTTCGGTGCGGCGCACAAAGTTTTTGGCATGAGGCAGGGCGCGCAGGGCTTTCTTGCCGCTCTCCCGCAGATTAGTGTAGAACTTGCTGGACCAGAGCTTGGCAAAGTAGGTGGACAGGCCACCGGAATTGCGCGAGATGGACATCTGGTTGTCGTTGAGCACCACCAGCAGATTTTTATCCACATGGGCGGCGTGATTAATCGCCTCAAAGGCCATGCCGGCGGTCATGGCGCCATCGCCCATCACCGCCACGGTGCGGCGCTCCTCGCCCAGTTGCTGGGAGGCCATAGCCATGCCCAGGGCAGCACTGATAGAGGTGCTTGAGTGACCCACACCAAAGGTGTCGTACTCACTCTCCGAGCGCTTGGGAAAACCAGATAGGCCATCTTTCTGACGAATGCTAAGCATCTGCTCACGACGGCCGGTGAGTATCTTATGGGGATAGGTCTGGTGGCCCACGTCCCAGACCAGGCGATCATTGGGTGTGTTGAAAACATAGTGTAGGGCAACGGTAAGCTCGGTCACACCCAGCCCAGCGCCAAAGTGACCCCCGGTTCTACCCACGCAGAACAGCAAAAAAGAACGCAGCTCATCGGTAAGCTGTAACAGCTCGTCCTCGCTAAACTGGCGTATATCCGCAGGCGCATTGACACTATCCAATAGCGGCGTATCTGGTCGGCTGAGAGGAATCTCTGTAAATGTTTTTGGCATAGTAGCTATGTCTTCTGTCGAAAGGGGATATTACACCAATTGGCTCGGTTAATAAGCCCGGTTGACGATAAAACTGGCCAGTTGCCGCAATGGGTCTGCGCGCTCAGCGAAGATATCCAGGCTGGCAACACTCTGCTGATACAGCTTGGTCGCCTCTGTGCGGGCCTCTTCCAGCCCCATAATTGAGCTGTAGGTGGACTTTTGATTGAGGGCATCCGAACCCTGCTGCTTGCCCAGTTGCTCTGTAGAGCTCTCCACATCCAAAATATCGTCCTGAATCTGGAAGGCCAGGCCGATATCTGCGGCAAACTGCTTTAGCACAGCTAACTGCTGCTCGGTGGCTGCGCCCGTTGCTATAGCACCCATCAGCACAGAGGCCTCTATCAGGGCGCCTGTTTTGTGTCTGTGCATGGTTTTTAACTGGCCGAGATTCAGTCCTTGGCCAGTCGCTGCCAAATCTATTGCCTGCCCAGCCACCATACCCTGGCAGCCGCTGTAGCTGGCCAGCATGGACAGTAATCTGACCATGTGATCCGCGGGTATATTTTGCAGTTCGGTCAGCTGCTGAAATGCCAGTGACTGCAAGCCATCGCCGGCCAGAATGGCCGTGGCCTCACCAAACTGGATATGGCAGGTAGGTTTGCCGCGCCGCAGATCATCATCGTCCATCGCGGGCAGATCATCATGAATCAGCGAATAGGCATGAATCATTTCCAATGCTGCGGCCACTCTGGCGGTATTGGCATCAGTTGCGGCAACAGCCTCGGCTGCAGCAAAACAGAGTGCCGGGCGCAGACGCTTGCCGCCATTAAAAACAGAGTAGCGCATGGCCGCAAAAAGGGCCTCTGCCGGGCCCTGGGGCTGGGGTAGTATCTGCTCGAGCTGGGCGTCGACCTGATTGCCGTAGCTAATGAGTAGGTCTTTGAGAGTGTTGGGCATACAGCGCCTTATTCGTCTGCTTCAAACGGCTGGCTTACCAGTTCATCGCCCTGGCGCGTTAGCAGCTCGACTTTCTGCTCTGCCTGCTTAAGCGCAGTCTGGCATTCGCGGGCCACTTTAATGCCCTGCTCAAAAGACTTAAGGGAATCTTCAAGGCTTAAACTACCGCTCTCTAATGACTCAACCAGCGCCTCTAGGTTCTCCAGCTGTTGCTCAAAATTCACTGCTTTTTTTTCTGTTGCCACAATTAAAACCCGCTGTAAAAAGACTGTAATATCGGCTGATCACCCTAACCAACATAGGGATTTGGGTCAATTGCTATGGCACAGATAAATTGTGCCTTTTAGGCTTGTGGCCGTCTTACTATTGCTAGATGTGGATAATCCGGACAGGTTTGACAGGCTATCCTAGTCTGTTCAAAATAGGAAACGTGGTTTGCATCAATAACAAGGGTATTTAGGAGGACTAAGTCTTCAGAGTTCCCCAGTTAGCACAGAGGGCAAAAAGAGACCGGCGCACAGCCCTCAGGGTTTGGCGAGACTCGTTACCCCCTGTAAAAAACCAGCAGCTTGGCCAACACAATTCCAAAACCCTGTCGCATGGTGCGATGGGGTTTTTTGTTTCTAGAGGAGTCAAAACGCAGTGCAGACAAGAATATTAAGGCTAAACCTCGCGGGGCAACCCATTGACTGGCTTAACTGGGAGGAGGCGGTCTGTATCTACGCCCGTGACCTGGTGGTCTGGACGTTGGGGGATACGGTGCGCAAGGTGCATGGTGGCATTTGCAGGCTAACGGGCAATAGGTCAGTGGTGGAGCTACCCAGTATTATTGCCTGTGGTGGTGAACAGCTGGCCCGGCCGCGCTCAAATTACCCGCTAAACAACCCCACGCTATTTGCCCGGGATGGCCATATCTGCATGTATTGCGCCAGAGAGTTTGCCAGTATCCAGCTCACCAGAGATCATATCCAACCGGTCTCAAGAGCAGGTGCCGATCGCTGGGAAAATGTAGTAGCCGCCTGCCGTCGCTGCAACCAGCACAAAGCTAATCGAACCCCAGAAGAGGCGGGTATGGAGCTGGTGGCACTGCCCTTTAAGCCCAATAACGCAGAGTATTTGGCGCTACTTAATAGCCGTCGTATCAGGGGAGACCAGATGGAGTTTTTGCGCAGTCAGTTTTCCAAGAACAGCCGGTTGCTTTAGGAAAAACCCTGGGCAAAGGTGAGTAGGATCAACGCCGGACAAAAGAACTTCACATACAGGGGCCAAATCTTCCAAAACAAGCCCTGTTCGATATTCGGGCTGCCGCTCTTGAGTTCCTCAAGAATATTATTGCGATAGAAAACCCAGCCCGCAAAGATACACAGCATCATGCTCAGCAGAGGCTGCGCTCGCTCGGTAGTCATGGTAATTACCAAGCCAAATAGAGACTCAAAGTTGAGACAAATCGTGGCGCTAATGGCAAAGACCAGCAGCCCAATCAACCAGGTTGCCCTGTGCCGGCTTACCCGGTGCGCCTCCACTGCATAGGAAACTGGCACCTCGAGCATAGAGATAGATGAAGTGACCGCGGCAATAGACATCAACACAAAGAAAGCCAGTGCCACCAATAATCCCGTGCCGCCCATGCCATCAAATAAAGCTGGCAATACCTGGAAAATAAGATCAGGCCCAGCAATCAGACTGCCGCTCTCAGCATAGATTGTGACCCCCAGATGTTGTGCCACAAATATCGCCGGCAGTACCAGCAGACCAGCTAAAAACGCCACCGAAGTATCGGTCAGGGTGACCAGCGCACCTACCACTGGCAGATTTTCATCGGCGCGAATATAGGAGCCGTAGACCAGCATGGTACCCACACCCAGCGACATGGAGAAAAACGCCTGACCCATGGCACTGACAATGAGATTGGGATCGGTGATCTGAGAAAAATCTGGCACCAGATAATGCCGCAAACCTTCCACTGCGCCATCCTGGGTCAGCACATAGAGAATCAGTCCGGCCATAAGCAAGAACAGCGACGGCATTAGGCGGCTGGACCATTTTTCAATCCCCTGTTCTACTCCGGCGCTGATAATCATCACCGTCAGCAGTATAAAGAGGCCGGCAAAGCCAACATTGCGCACCAGACTAAATTCCGTAAGCCAGTTGCTCACTGCCGCCAGGCCCAGCACCGAGGATATGGGGTCGAGCATATTGGCTAAAAACCAGCCCGCGACAATACTGTAAAAACTCAGTATCAATCCAGCGGTGATCATGCCGGCAACGCCAGTCCACTTACCAATGGTCTTTGCAGTTTGCCCTGGTGAGATAGATTGCAGGGCATTGGCCATATTGGCGCGGGTGTGGCGGCCAATAATCAACTCCGCCATCATCGCCGGGTAGGCCAATAAAAAGGCCAGAATCAGATACATTATCAGAAATGCAGCACCGCCATTTTCCGCAGCATTAGTGGGGAAACCCCAGATATTGCCGAGACCAACGGCCGACCCAGAGGCGGCAAAGATAAACGCCAACCGCGAAGAAAACTCACCTCTTTGCATTACTCTGTTCCTGTTATTATTCTTTCTTGCCACAGATTCTAGGTTATTCCCGGGGTAAATTCGACGATTAAATTGTTTTGATCAAAGTCAGTTCCTGTTGCTGAGGACTGTGTTAGAATCCCGCTCCTCTGGGGGCGTTTTGGATTCGACGACGGTTACAAAACCTCCGGTGCATGCCGA
>JAYPYO010000090.1:0-5182 GCA_038135995.1 Porticoccaceae bacterium | reverse complement strand
GGCCAGAGTAGTCAACTCGCTTACCCAGCAGGTTCTGACGGAAACGACCCTGCTTGCCTTTAATCATATCGGCGAGGGATTTCAGCGGACGCTTATTCGAACCAGTGATGGCACGACCACGGCGACCATTGTCCAATAGTGCATCCACAGATTCCTGCAGCATGCGCTTTTCGTTGCGCACGATAATATCTGGGGCACTTAGCTCCAGAAGGCGCTTCAAACGATTGTTACGGTTGATTACGCGACGGTACAGATCATTGAGATCTGAGGTAGCGAATCGGCCGCCGTCCAGAGGAACCAGCGGGCGCAGATCTGGCGGCAGAACCGGCAGAGCTTCAAGTACCATCCACTCCGGCTTGTTGCCAGAACCGTGGAAAGCTTCCAGCAATTTCAGACGCTTGGAGAACTTTTTGATTTTGGTCTCAGACTTGGTGTTGGGAATTTCTTCACGGATATCCGCAATCTCGTCTTCGAGACTAATCTCTTTTAGCAGGGCCTGAATAGCTTCGGCGCCCATAGTCGCCTTAAATTCATCACCGAACTCTTCCAGAGATTCAAAGTATTCTTCATCGGTCAAAAGCTGACCTTTTTCCAGCGTAGTCAGACCTGGGTCGGTTACCACATAGGACTCAAAATAGAGTACGCGCTCAATTTCACGCAATGTCATATCCAGCATTAAACCAATGCGCGAGGGCAGTGATTTCAAAAACCAGATATGAGCAACCGGGCAAGCGAGTTCAATATGGCCCATGCGCTCACGACGAACTTTGGTGAGCGTCACTTCAACGCCACATTTCTCACAGACAATACCTCTGTGCTTCATGCGCTTGTACTTGCCACAGAGACATTCGTAGTCTTTTACAGGTCCAAAAATCTTGGCACAGAAAAGGCCTTCGCGCTCTGGTTTAAAAGTACGGTAGTTAATGGTCTCGGGCTTTTTAACCTCACCAAATGACCAGGATCGAATCATTTCAGGTGATGCGAGACTAATTCGAATATTATCGAATTCAGTGTTTTGCTCTTGCTGCTTGAGTAGGTTGACTAAATCCTTCAAGGCTTTTCCTCCAGTAACTGGGTTTGCCGAGGCGTGTATCCGCCCCGGCCATCAGTAAGCAATACCGCGCTTATTCGTTTTCCAATTCCATGTTGATACCAAGAGAACGAACCTCTTTGACCAACACGTTGAATGACTCTGGCATGCCAGGCTCCATTCGGTGATCGCCGTCCACGATGTTTTTATACATCTTAGTACGACCTGCAACGTCATCTGACTTGACGGTAAGCATTTCCTGCAGCGTATAGGCGGCACCATAGGCCTCCAACGCCCAGACTTCCATCTCACCAAATCGCTGGCCACCAAACTGTGCCTTACCACCCAGCGGCTGCTGAGTAACCAGGCTGTAAGAACCAGTTGAACGGGCATGCATCTTGTCGTCTACCAGATGGTTCAGCTTGAGCATATACATGTAACCCACGGTTACCGGACGATCAAACTTGTCACCGGTGCGGCCATCGTACAGCTCAGTCTGACCTGTGTCGGACAGACCTGCCAGAGTCAGCATTTTCTTCAGCTCCACCTCGTGGGCGCCGTCGAACACTGGGGTCGCAATAGGCACGCCCTTACGCAGGTTAGAAGCTAGCTCTAGTACTTCGGCATCGCTCAGGTCTTTTAGATCAGTGCCATAAACCGTATCGCCAACATCATAGACTTCCTGTAGGAACTTGCGAATCTCGGCGGCTTTAGACTGCGCCTTGATCATGGCGTCAATCTTAACGCCCAGACCCTTGGCTGCCATACCCATATGAGTTTCAAGTACCTGCCCCACGTTCATTCGCGATGGAACACCCAGCGGGTTGAGAACTATGTCTACAGTATCGCCGTTCTCGTCGTAAGGCATATCTTCGACCGGCTTGATAACAGAGATAACACCTTTGTTACCGTGACGACCAGCCATCTTGTCACCAGGCTGAATACGACGCTTAACCGCGAGATAAACCTTAACGGTTTTCAGAACACCAGGTGCCAGATCATCGCCGCTCTGCAGCTTGCCGCGCTTCTCTTCGAAACGCTCATCCAGATTGACACGACGATCAGCTAGCTGAGCCTGAGCCGCAGCGATCTGATCATTGAGCTCTGCTTTGTCCATACGGATAGCAAACCAGTCATCTGCACTGTATTCCGCTACTACATCTGCGGTCAGCTCAGCACCTTTTTTGAGGCCGGCTGCTTTGACAACCTTGCCGCCAACCAGTGCAGTGAACAGACGACCCAGAGTGGCATTTTCTACAATGCGGTACTCGTCGTTGAGGTCTTTGCGGTACTGATCGAGCTCAGCTCGCTCAATATCCAGTGAGCGCTGATCCTTGTCCAGGCCATCGCGAGTAAATACCTGGACGTTAATAACAGTGCCTTTGATGCTGCTTGGAACGCGCAGCGAGGTGTCTTTAACATCAGATGCCTTCTCGCCAAAGATAGCACGCAATAGCTTTTCTTCCGGAGTCAACTGAGTCTCGCCTTTGGGCGTGACTTTACCGACCAGAATATCGCCAGCAGAAACCTCGGCACCAATATGAACTATGCCGGACTCGTCGAGTCGCGCCAGAGCCACTTCACCCACATTGGGGATATCGGCAGTAATTTCTTCTGAGCCCAACTTGGTGTCGCGAGCAACACAGGTCAGCTCCTGGATATGAATGGTAGTAAAACGATCTTCCTGCACAACGCGCTCAGAGATCAGAATCGAATCTTCGAAGTTGTAACCATTCCAGGGCATAAACGCTATGCGCATATTCTGCCCCAGCGCCAGTTCACCCAGATCTACAGATGGGCCATCGGCCAGTACATCACCGCGTAGCACCTGGTCGCCCTGCTTGACGATAGGACGCTGGTTGATACAGGTATTCTGGTTTGATCTGGTGTACTTGGTAAGGTTGTAAATATCTACACCTGCTTCACCAGTTTCAATTTCAGAGTCGCTAACTCGAACCACAATACGGCCCGCATCAACGCTTTCGACAACACCGCCGCGCTTGGCAACTTCACAGACACCTGAGTCACTGGCTACAGTGCGCTCAATACCGGTACCAACTAGTGGCGCCTCGGCGCGCAACGTGGGTACAGCCTGACGTTGCATGTTAGAACCCATCAAAGCCCGGTTAGCATCATCGTGCTCAAGGAACGGAATCAAAGAGGCCGCTACTGAAACAACCTGGCGTGGCGACACGTCCATATAGTCGATTTCTTCTGGCGCCTTAACCGTAAATTCGTTGAGATGGCGCACAGCTACCATGTCTTCGACAAATTCACCCTTCTTGTTAATTTCAGCCGACGCCTGAGCAATCACATACTGAGACTCATTGATCGCTGACAGATACTCGATCTCTGAACTCACTTTACCATTACTGACTTTACGGTAAGGGGTTTCAATAAAGCCGTAGTTATTGGTGCGAGCATAGGTGGCCAGAGAATTAATCAGACCAATATTTGGCCCTTCTGGCGTCTCAATAGGACAGACGCGACCATAGTGAGTCGGGTGTACATCGCGGACTTCAAAGCCAGCGCGCTCACGGGTCAGACCACCTGGCCCCAGAGCTGAAACGCGACGCTTGTGGGTCACTTCTGAGAGCGGGTTGTTCTGATCCATAAACTGGGATAGCTGGCTTGAACCAAAGAACTCTTTCATGGCGGCAGCCACGGGCTTGGCATTAACCAGATCCTGAGGCATTAAGCCCTCAGATTCAGCTACACCCAAACGCTCTTTTACAGCGCGCTCAACACGCACCAGGCCCACACGGAACTGGTTTTCTGCCATTTCACCAACAGAGCGAATACGACGGTTACCCAGGTGATCGATATCGTCGACAGAACCTCTACCATTACGGATATTAATCAGAGTCTGCATTACATCAGCAATATCAGAGGTTTCGCCAAACTGCTCCATCAGCTCTTTGGCTTCGTCAGTTTTTTGCATGCTGAAGTAGCGCTCGTCATAGAGAACACCAGCACCCTCTTCGGCGTCACGGTCCAGACGGCGATTGAACTTCATACGACCTACAGATGACAGGTCATAGCGCTCTAAGTTAAAGAACAGGTTGTAGAACAGATTTTCAGCCGACTCTTTGGTGGGCGGCTCGCCTGGACGCATCATGCGGTAAATCTCTACCAGCGCTTCAAGCTGGGTGCGAGATGGATCGGCACGCAGTGTGTCAGAGATAAACGGACCACAATCCAGGTCATTAGTGTACAGAGTTTCGATATCAGTGATGCCGGCCTCAATCATCAGAGCCAGATTTTCTTCAGTGATTTCGGTATTACATTCAAGCAGCATTTCGCCAGTTTTTGGGTCGGCAATATCCTTGGCCAGTGCGCGGCCCAGCATATATTCCTGGGTTACCTGGAGAGAGGTGACCTTGCCTTTTTCCAGCTCGCGAATGTGGCGAGCAGTGATACGACGTCCTTTTTCTACAACCACACCACCTTTTTTGTCGACAATATCAAACGCGGCGATTTCTCCGCGCAGACGCTCTGGATCCAATTCCAGAGTAAAGGCTTCTTTCTTGTAGTGGAAAATACTGGTATCGAAGAACTTCTCGAGAATTTCTTCCGAGTTGTAGCCTAGCGCACGTAGTAAAATTGTCGCCGGCAATTTGCGACGGCGATCGATACGTACATAGAGCAAATCTTTGGGGTCGAACTCAAAGTCCAACCAAGAACCACGGTAGGGGATCACACGCGCGGTATACAGCAGTTTACCGGAGGAGTGAGTCTTACCTTTATCATGATCGAAAATAACGCCGGGCGATCTATGCAGCTGAGAAACAATCACACGCTCAGTACCATTGATGATAAAGGTACCGTTGTCTGTCATCAGAGGGATTTCACCCAGATAAACTTCCTGCTCGCGGATATCTTTAATCGCCTTGTTAGTCGATTCTTTATCGTAAATAACCAGACGGACTCGGACCCTCAGCGGGACCGAGAAGGTTACGCCGCGAAGCTTGCACTCCTCTACGTCAAAGGCAGGCTTGCCCAGAACATAGTCGACGTACTCTAGAGCGGCATGACCTGAATAGCCTACGATCGGAAAGATCGAGTTCAGGGCCGCGTGCAGTCCGGTGTTCATTCGATCTTCGACCGAAACACCCGCCTGCGTAAAATTTTTATAGGAATCAAGTTGAATTG
>JAYPYO010000089.1:0-5435 GCA_038135995.1 Porticoccaceae bacterium | reverse complement strand
CCCATCTCTACACCTGCTGCTGCCAGAATATTTGCGGGCGCCAGCCAGGGGGCATGAATATATTTGGCGGGCATCTCCGCCAACTCAGGGACATAGCGACGAATATAGTCGCCCTGCTTATCAAACTTCTCACTCTGAGTGACAGGGTTAAATACGCGGAAGTAAGGTGCCGCATCTGCGCCACAGCCGGCAATCCACTGCCAACTGGCACTGTTGGCCGCTAAATCGGCGTCTACCAAACAGTCCCAAAACCAATCCTCTCCTCGATGCCAATGAATCAGTAAATTTTTTACCAGGAACGAACCCACCACCATGCGCACGCGGTTGTGCATATAGCCCGTGCTGTAGAGCTCGCGCATACCCGCATCCACCAGAGGATAACCGGTTCGGCCCTGCTGCCAGGCTTTAAGATCGGCGTCAGTATTAGAAGCCCAGGGAAAGTTGTCGAACTTAGACTGCAGATTGTCTCTGGGTAACTGGGGAAAATGGTATAGCAGGTAGTGGGAGAATTCGCGCCACCCCAGCTCACTTAAAAAGGTATCTACGCTGGATTCATTATCGATCAGTGCAGATGCATCTGAGGCCCTGTGCCAGGCGGTGTTGGCAGATATCTGTCCAAAATGCAGATAGGCAGACAGCCGCGACACATTGGGCTTAGCTGGAAAATTACGCCCCTCACGATAGTCTTCAAGCTCGTGCATAACAAACTCATCCAAGCGATCCTGAGCAGCGCTTTCACTGATCTCCCAGCGTGCCGCCATGGCGGTGTCCCAGGCAATGGTTGGCAGCAGCTGCAGATCACTCAGGGCCAAGCTATCGCCAAGGGGAGTCTGAACGCTAAGTTTGGCGGGCACCGGTAGTGGCTTTCTGGGAGGGACTGCCGACAGGCAACCACGCCTGTAGTAGGGCGTAAAAACCTTGTAGGGCGTGGCATCTTTTTTAAGTACCTGCCAGGGCTCCCAGAGCAGCGAGCCGTTGTAACTTTCTACCTCTATGCCCTGATCCTTTAGCCGGGCCTTTAGCTTGGCATCGCGAGCAATGCGCCAGGGTTCATAACAGCGGTTCCACACAACTGAGGTAGCCGAGGTCTGCTGGGCTAACTGACTGAGAACGGCCAGGGGGTCACCACGATAAATATTAAGCTTGCCCTGCAGAGATTGGTTTAGGGACTCCAGAGCACCGTGCAACCACCAGCGACTGGCACCACCCATGGCCCATTCTCCAGAGTTGTGGTCGTCGAGTATATACAGGGGAATGATGTCACCTCGTTCACAGGCGGCACTCAGGGCTGGATTGTCTGCCAGCCGCAGGTCCTGACGAAACCAGACTAGGGTGACCTTTTGCGCAGAATCAGTGATAACAGCAGTCCTTGGATTAATTGTTTAATGGTTTAGGGTACGGCAGAGAGATTTTTTTAGATGTTCAATGCAGTGGTTACTGCGCTGCGTTGATAACTCTGCACCTCAGTCTGCTACAATTGCGTTCTTTTGTGACTGTTGGAATACGATTGATGAATGTACTGGTTATTGGCTCAGGTGGGCGTGAACATGCACTGGCTTGGAAGGCGTCTCAGAGCCCGGATGTAAACAAAGTCTTTGTTGCCCCTGGCAATGCGGGAACAGCGGGTGAAGCCCATATAGAAAACATTAATCTGGGGGTCAGCGACTTTCAGGGCCTGGCAGATTTTGCCGCCAGTAACCAGGTGGGACTCACCATTGTAGGTCCGGAACAGCCGCTGGTAGATGGCATTGTGGACTTTTTTCAAGCCCGTGACCTGCCTATTTTTGGTCCCTCTAAAGGCGCAGCTCAACTTGAGGGCTCCAAAGCCTTTACCAAAGATTTTCTTGAGCGCCACCAGATTCCAACCGCCAGCTATGGCAAGTTTACCGATGTAGAGGCTGCACTATCTTATCTGCAGGAGGTGGGCGCGCCCATAGTGATCAAGGCCGATGGACTGGCGGCCGGCAAAGGGGTGATTGTTGCTATGACCATTGCCGAGGCTGAAGCAGCGGTGCGCGATATGTTGGCAGGCAATGCATTTGGCGAGGCTGGTCACCGAGTGGTTATTGAGGAATTTCTCGACGGCGAAGAGGCCAGCTTTATTGTTATGGTAGACGGCAAAAATGTTTTGCCTATGGCCACCAGTCAGGATCATAAACGCGCCGGTAATGGCGACACCGGACCCAATACCGGTGGTATGGGGGCCTATTCCCCTGCGCCGGTCGTGGATAAGGCAATCTATCAGCGGATTATGGACCAGGTGATTTATCCAACTGTTCAAGGCATGGCTGCTGAGGACAACGATTACACTGGGTTCCTCTATGCAGGACTTATGATTATGGCCGATGGCACGCCTAAGGTGATCGAGTATAACTGCCGTTTTGGTGACCCGGAGACACAGCCTATTCTGCTGCGTCTACAATCTGATCTGGTCAATCACTGTGTGGCAGCCATTGACGGCAAATTGGATCAGCAACAGGCTCAGTGGGACCCTCGTCCTGCAGTGGGAATTGTTCTGGCTGCTGGCGGCTATCCCGGAGCTTACCGCGGCGGCGATGTAATTAGTGGCCTGCAGCCTGACGAGGGGGGAGCCACAGATACCAAGGTATTCCATGCCGGCACCGCCCAAAGGGGTGACAATGTAGTTACCAGTGGTGGTCGAGTACTCTGCGCCACAGCAATGGGCGAGTCAGTGTCTGAGGCACAGCGTGCCGCTTATCAGCTAGCGTCGACGATTCACTGGGAGGATATTTATTTCCGAGATGATATCGCCTGGCGCGCTATTGAGCGTGAATCCGCAGATAAATAACAAGGCCCAAGGCTGTCAAAAAAATTTAAATCGGGGGTAATATGGACCATCCATTTTTCAGCTTCGATATTCCCTTTGCGTCCTTTAGCCCCATGCACTGGTGGACACTGGTGGTGTTCGCCGGGTTACTGGCGGTGATGGCAAAGGTTGGCACCAGGCTGAGTGGCGCGCAAAACCTATGGCTGGGACGGATAATTGCGCTATTTTTGTCAATGACCGTGGTGGCCTTTTCTTGGATTCACTCCTACAACGGTCTGTTTAATTATCGGGTCGATCTGCCCCTGTCCATCTGCAATCTGTTTGCCTTACTGGCGCCAATGCTTTTTTGGCAGCCCAATCTGAGGCGTTTTGAAATTATCTATTTTTTGGTTCTCTGCGGCACCTTTCAGGCGATGCTGACCCCTGACCTCTATGCGGGCTTCCCCAGCTACGGCTTTTTTAAATACTGGATAGTGCATGGTGGCTTGGTGATTTTAGTGATTCATCATCTACTCGCCTTTCGGCTTATTCCCGAGGCAAGGAGTATGCTGCGTACTTTTATTTGGTTAAATCTGTATCTATTGCTGCTGATCCCTGTAAATTTGACCCTTGACGCCAATTACTTCTACCTAATGGAAAAACCGCTCAACCCCTCTATCCTAGATTATTTTGGTCCCTGGCCCTTTTATATCCTAGTCTGTGAAGCGCTGGCGATGGGCTTTTTTGCTATCGCCTACGTACCTATTTACATAGGCAAGAAATACTTTCCTGCAGCGGCTACAATTGATCCCGCAGACTAACGATTTAGTAAGGTTACCCAGATATTAATATGGCAAATCGGCGACTCACAGCAATAGACCAAGTGCTTACCCAACTGGACCAGGGCCTGCGTACCGTGCTAGGCAGTGCACCTGCGCCGCAGCGGGTTTCGCCAGCGCTTGAAATTGCAGAGGGCGAATTAACCGACCAGGAGCGCCAGCATGCTATAGGCCTGATGCGGGTCAATCATGCGGGTGAGATCTGTGCTCAGGCCCTGTACCAGGGTCAGGCCCTTACAGCGAAGTTGCCAGAAGTGGGTGAACAGATGGAGCATGCGGCGGCCGAGGAAATTGATCATCTGGCTTGGTGTGAACAGCGTATTGGCGAGTTGGGCGGTCGTACCAGTGCACTTAACCCTATTTGGTACGCCATGTCATTTGGTATAGGTGCGGGTGCGGGCCTAGTTAGCGATAAACTTAGTTTGGGCTTTGTGGCTGCCACAGAAGACCAGGTCTGCGATCATTTACAGAAACATCTCGACGACCTTCCCGAGGGGGACAGCAAGAGCCGCGCTATTGTTGAGCAGATGCTGGACGATGAAGCGCGCCATGCCCAGAGCGCTCTGGATGCTGGCGGTCATCGCTTCCCGCTGCCGGTGAAAAAACTGATGACAATGGTTTCCTCTGCCATGACAAGCAGCAGCTACCGTATCTAGTCAAAACTTTCAGCTGTGGAATCGCTCTCGCGGTTCTGAATCAAGCCAACAATCTTATCTGACAGCCAGCGGTGGATGCCCGATCCTGAGGTACGCTTGTGCTGCAATAGAACCAGAGAAATAGTGCCTTCGTGGGGGAGCTCGGCGGGGTAACGCTTGCGCACAATACGATACATCTCACGCTCCATGGTCAGACCATACTTGGCCGCCACCATAAGACAGTCAGTATCACAGACTGTTTCCATGGCCGTCATAAGCTGATTGGTAACCAGAGCTTTTTTGCGCTTGCGCCCCATGTCTCTCAGTGTCCGGTCAAAACGAGCGTCAGTGCGAGCGCTGACACGCTTATAGATCAATAGATAGTACTGAACAAAGGGATACTCCAAAATTTCGTCCAGGGTTACTCTGGCTCTATCGGCCAGTGGATGGCCCTCTCTCATCCAGATTGAGGGAGTAAAGATAGCCAGACTTCGGGAGCTGATGTCCTCAGTAATGGTCTTTTCAATATCAATGGCAAAGTCCAAACCACCTTCGGCCAATTCTCCCTCCACCGAATCGGTTTCACTGGAGATTGACAGAATCACCCCGGGCGCCTGTTCGGTAACCAATTTGGTTAACTCGGAGATTAAGGAAATCGCAACAAATTCAGGCACTGCAATAGTAATTTCTCCCTCATAGGTTGCCGGATCGAAGTCCCCCTCACTGACAATTTCCAAGATGCTATCAAGTAGCCCCGGTAGCCGGGCCTGCAAATCTCTTGCCTTGGGAGTGGGCACCAGCTCATTGCCAGTGCGAGTAAATAATGGATCGTCCAGCTGATGTCTCAGGCGCTGCAACACCCGGCTCATGGCTGGCTGAGTAATAAATAATCGCTCAGCGGCCCGGGTGACACTCTTTTCTTCCAGCAATGCCTGCAGGGAAACCAACAGGTTTAAATCCAGGCGAGACAGCTTTTGTAGATTCATTTCAACGAACTCCTATGCCATTACCAAAATGCATATACTTAATGCAAACAATGCATTTGGATTATGTCATGAAACTCACTATATTGTCACCCATAGAGCGATGGCGCTCTTAACTAACAAAGGACACAGACATGACACTCGTATATTTAATGATCGGTTTTACCGGCCTTACGGGTGCTGCAATTGCGAAAGACAGTTTCGTTAAGTT
>JAYPYO010000088.1:0-5897 GCA_038135995.1 Porticoccaceae bacterium | reverse complement strand
GTGCCTACGTTCACGTGCGGCTTATTTCTTTCAAACTTTTCTTTTGCCATCTCAGTGTCTCCTCAGCAGGCGTTTACTTTTCAAACTTTATAGTCTTTAAAACTGGTAGCGGCACTGCATTTAGTTTGCTGCAGAGCGCAAGGGACGCCATCTTATACTGCGTTGACAGAGAGTCAACGGTATTTGTGTGTAAATTCACCTTTTTTAAGGATTTTTAGGGTTTTTTGGCGGTAAAACCGAACAGTTTTGCCATAAACCCAAGAGTTTGGCATTAATTTGATAAAAAAGCGGCTATATAAGCGCATTTTTACTCTGAACTAGAGGCAATATCCTGTATACTCGCGCGCGTTTTTAGCCCCTGCGCCGAAATAATGCATGGCCGCAGGCAATATAGAATTTTACAACTGAATTTATAAACGAGCAGACCAATGACCGATTTATCTCACTACAGAAATATTGGTATCTTCGCCCACGTTGATGCGGGTAAGACAACCACTACCGAACGAATACTCAAGCTGACCGGTAAGATTCACAAAACCGGTGAAGTGCACGATGGAGCCGCGACTACGGATTTCATGGAGCAGGAGCAGGAGCGCGGTATTACTATTCAGTCAGCGGCAACTACCTGCTTCTGGAAGGACCACCGCCTCAATATTATTGATACTCCAGGTCACGTAGACTTTACCGTTGAAGTTTATCGTTCGCTTAAGGTGCTGGATGGCGGTGTAGGTGTATTCTGTGGTTCTGGCGGTGTTGAGCCCCAGTCTGAGACCAACTGGCGCTATGCCAATGAATCAGAAGTTGCGCGAATTATTTTCGTCAACAAGCTCGACCGTATGGGTGCAGACTTTCTGCGCGTTGTTGGCCAGGTTAAAAATGTGCTGGGCGCCAACCCATTGGTAATGTGTCTGCCTATCGGCATTGAAGAGAACTTCGTCGGCCTGGTCGATCTGCTGCATCGTCAAGCCTATGTTTGGGATGACACTGGCCTGCCTGAAAACTATGAGATTGTCGATATTCCAGCAGATATGGTGGATCAGGTTGAAGAGTACCGCGAGCAGATGATTGAAACTGCTCTGGAGCAGGACGACGACCTGCTGATGGCCTATATGGAAGGTGAAGAGCCCAGCATTGAAGATGTTAAGCGCTGCATCCGCAAAGGCACCATCGCTCTGGACTTCTTCCCAACTTACTGTGGTTCTGCATTTAAGAACAAAGGTGTTCAGATGGTTCTGGACGCTGTTGTTGACTATCTGCCCTGCCCCACTGACGTTAAGCCTCAGCCTCTGACCGATGAAGACGGCCAGGAAACAGGTGAAGTGGCCACGGTAACCACTGAAGAGTCACTAAAGGCTCTAGCATTCAAAATTATGGATGACCGCTTTGGTGCATTGACCTTTGTGCGCATCTACTCTGGTGTTCTGAATAAAGGCGACACCATTCTCAATTCGTTTACCGGCAAAACCGAGCGTATTGGCCGTATGGTTGAAATGCACGCTGATGATCGCAACGAGATTGACCGCGCCCAGGCCGGTGATATTCTCGCCATTGTGGGTATGAAAAATGTTCAGACTGGTCACACGCTATGTGATCAGAAAAATCCCGTGACCCTTGAGCCTATGATCTTCCCTGAGCCAGTAATCTCTATTGCTGTTAAGCCTAAAGACAAAGGCGGCTCTGAGAAAATGGGTGTGGCCATTGGCAAGATGATTGCCGAAGATCCCTCGTTCCGCGTTGAGACTGATGAAGACTCCGGCGAGACCATCCTTAAAGGTATGGGTGAACTGCACCTGGATATTAAAGTGGATATCCTCAAGCGCACCTACGGCGTGGATCTGATTGTTGGTCAGCCTCAGGTGGCTTACCGCGAGACTATTACTGCGGCTATTGAAGACAGCTACACTCACAAGAAGCAGTCTGGTGGTTCTGGTCAGTTCGGTAAGATCGATTACCATATTCGTCCTGGTGAGCCAGGCTCTGGCTTCACTTTCGCCACCTCTGTTGTGGGCGGTAATGTACCTAAGGAATTCTTCCCAGCGATTGAGAAAGGATTTAACGGCATGATGGATGAGGGTCCCCTGGCTGGCTACCCTGTTCTGGATGTTGAGGTTGAGCTGTTTGATGGCGGCTTCCACGCCGTTGACTCCTCGGCTGTTGCCTTTGAAATCGCCGCTAAGGGCGCTTTCCGTCAATCCATGCCCAAGGCTGGCCCACAGATTATTGAGCCAATCATGAAAGTGGATGTGTTCACTCCTGAAGATCATGTGGGTGATGTTATCGGTGACCTCAACCGTCGCCGCGGTATGATCAAGGATCAGGAAGCTGGTGTAACCGGTGTGCGTATCAAGGCTGACGTACCTCTGTCAGAGATGTTTGGCTATATCGGCCATCTGCGTACCATGACTTCCGGTCGCGGTCAGTTCTCTATGGAGTTCGCCCACTACCTGCCCTGTCCGCAGAACATTGCTGACGAAGTGATTGCAGCAGCCAAAGAGCTGAGAGAAGCTAAGTAAGTGGTTTCTTAAAAGCCATAAAAAACCCCGCTGGTACATACCATCGGGGTTTTTTTTGGCCTGGCGTTTATGTCTGATCTGCACGCCAGAGCCACGTCTGTAACTAGACTCACTAGCCCATATTTTTTGCCATGACCGCCTCAGTCACATTTTTTGGGGCTTCAGCGTACTTTTCAAATTCCATGGTGAAGGTGGCTCGACCCTGGGTAGCAGAGCGCAGGTCGGTGGCATAGCCAAACATTTCAGCCAGAGGAACCTCCGCATCAATCACCTTGCCAGAGGCATTGTCATCCATACCCAGAATAATGCCGCGACGCCGGTTCAGATCACCCACCACATCGCCCATATTTTCTTCCGGTGTCACCACTTCCACTTTCATCATTGGCTCCAGCAATATGGCGCCACCATGATCCTTAAGGTCTCTGGTGGCCAGTGACCCGGCAATCTTAAAGGCCATCTCAGAGGAATCCACATCATGGAAGGATCCATCGTAGAGCGTTGCCTTGATGCCCAGTAGCGGATAGCCAGCCAGAATGCCGTTTTGCATCTGCTCTTCAATACCTTTGGCTACAGCGGGAATATATTCACGGGGCACGGCGCCACCGACGATCTCATTAATAAACTCAAGACCTTCGGCACCCTCGTCTTCGGCGGGCTCAAACTTCAGCCACACGTGACCGTACTGTCCGCGGCCACCGGACTGGCGTACAAACTTGCCTTCGATCTCACAGGAGTTTTGGATAGTTTCTCGATAGGCCACCTGCGGCTTACCTATATTGGCCTCAACATCAAATTCGCGACGCATGCGGTCAACCAGAATATCCAGATGCAACTCACCCATACCAGAGATAATAGTCTGGCCGCTCTCTTCATCAGTTTTAACCCGGAAAGACGGGTCTTCCTGGGCCAGTTTGCCCAGCGCCACTCCCATTTTTTCCTGGTCTGCCTGAGATCTGGGCTCAACCGCTACCGAGATCACTGGCTCAGGGAACTCCATGCGCTCCAGTACAATTTTGTCACTCTCGGCGCACAGAGTATCGCCAGTGGTGGTATCTTTTAAACCGATGGCTGCGGCTATATCGCCCGCCAGCACCTGTTTGATTTCTTCGCGACTATTGGAGTGCATCTGCACCATACGACCAACGCGCTCGCGCTTCTGCTTAACCGAGTTATAAACCGCTGTGCCGCTCTCCAATGTTCCAGAGTAAACCCGCATAAAGGTCAGAGTTCCTACAAAGGGGTCGGTGGCAATCTTGAACGCCAGTGCCGCAAAGGGCGCATTATCATCGGCCTCACGGCTGTCTCTGTCACCATTATCAAGATCGCCCTCAATGGCCTTAACTTCTGTCGGCGAAGGCAGATACTCGACCACTGCGTCTAGCATGGCCTGAACACCTTTGTTTTTAAAGGCTGAGCCGCCGAGTACAGGGACAATTTCATTGGCCAATGTGCGAATGCGCAGGCCCTGCTTGATCTCTTCTTCGGTCAAATGCTCGGTCTCGAGATATTTGTCCATCAGCTCTTCGGTAGCCTCTGCCGCTGACTCTATAAGGTAGCTGTGCATCTCCTCACATTGATCAGCAATATCTTCGGGGATATCGGCATACTCAAAGGTCATGCCCTGGTCCTGCTCATTCCAGAGTATGGCTTTCATTTTCACCAGATCGACAACACCCTTAAATTCATCCTCGGAACCTATGGTCATCTGCAGTGGCACCGGATTAGCTGCAAGACGGTCCTTCAGCTGCTCCACTACCATCATGTAGTCTGCACCGGCGCGATCCATTTTGTTGACGAAGACCATGCGCGGCACTTCATACTTATTGGCCTGACGCCAGACAGTCTCGGTTTGAGGCTGCACACCAGAGGAGCCACATAACACCACCACGGCGCCGTCGAGCACGCGCAGAGAGCGCTCTACCTCAATGGTGAAGTCAACATGGCCTGGAGTGTCGATAATATTGATGCGGTGATCGGGGAACTGGGCATCCATACCTTTCCAAAAGCAGGTGGTGGCTGCCGAGGTAATAGTAATGCCGCGCTCCTGCTCCTGCTCCATCCAGTCCATGGTGGCAGCACCATCATGTACCTCACCAATTTTATGAGACATACCTGTATAGAACAGAACACGCTCTGTGGTCGTGGTTTTGCCTGCATCTACATGAGCACAGATGCCGATATTGCGATAGCGACTGATTGGGGTCTTGCGGGCCAATGTGTTTTTCCTTTTGTTTAAAGCGAAAAAAGGCGGCTATTAAAGCCACCTTTTCGCGATAGGATTAAATAAAACTGTTTCCTATTAGAAGCGGAAGTGCGAGAACGCCTTGTTGGCTTCAGCCATGCGATGCACGTCTTCACGTTTCTTAACAGCTCCACCTTTGCTTTGAACTGCGTCGATCAGTTCGCCAGCCAGGCGTTGAGCCATGGACTTCTCTCCGCGAGCACGTGCATAATCCACGAGCCAGCGCATTGCCAGTGCAGTGCGTCGCGATGGACGTACTTCTACTGGTACCTGGTAAGTGGCACCACCCACACGGCGAGACTTAACCTCTACCAGTGGTGCTACATTGTCCAGTGCTTCTTCAAACACTTCCACGGGACTCTTCTTCAGGCGCTCTTCAACTATATCCAGCGCACCATAAACAATCCGCTCAGCAACTGACTTCTTGCCGCTGACCATTACGTGGTTCATAAACTTCGCTAAGGTGATATTGCCAAACTTGGGATCTGGCAGAATTTCACGCTTCGCTGCTACTCTTCTTCTTGGCATCGTTTTGCCCTTCTCTTCAGGTTTGTTCTAGGGATAGGCCCTAGCCTTACTTGGTTGTATTACCGATTGTTACGCAATTCGTGTTACTAAACAGGTTAACCAATGTCCTTACTTGGGACGCTTGGTACCGTACTTAGAGCGACGCTGAGTACGACCAGTTACACCCGCTGTATCCAAAGTACCGCGCACCGTGTGGTAGCGAACACCTGGAAGATCTTTTACACGACCACCACGAATCAAAACAACGCTGTGCTCTTGCAGGTTGTGGCCTTCACCACCAATGTATGAAGTTACTTCAAATCCACTGGTGAGACGCACACGACATACTTTACGCAATGCAGAGTTTGGCTTCTTGGGAGTAGTTGTGTAAACGCGGGTACATACACCACGACGCTGCGGACAGGCCTGCAGTGCTGGTACGTCACTCTTACTGACTTTGCGTTTTCTCGGCTTACGAACCAACTGGTTGATCGTTGCCATGCAATTTTTCTCCAAAATTAAAAATACCTTCTTGCGAAGGCCGTACATTCCTTGAATCTATCGGCCATACCTGCCTCTAGATCCAAAAGGGAGCGGCATTCTAATTACCGCACATCCGGGAGTCAAGCCGGCAT
>JAYPYO010000087.1:0-5924 GCA_038135995.1 Porticoccaceae bacterium | reverse complement strand
TCGGGCTCATAACCCGAAGGTCGTTGGTTCAAATCCAGCTCCCGCTACCAATTTTCACAGCAATAGTTACTGTGAAAATTACTGACATAAAAGGTGATGTACCAGGCGGTTTTTTTGTCTATGCTTGCATTACTCAGTAGAAAAGGGAGCCCCTGTTGATTGCTGTATGATCCAGGTTTCTACTTTGAAAATTAGCGTCGGGTCCGGCGCAAATCGAGGAGCCCCATTTTGGGGCTTTTCTTTAGCAGTTGAAAAAATGGGCCAGTGGCCCATTTTTTGTTTGTAGGAGTTACCCATGGCTGTTGCCGATATAAAGTTAAGACAGCTACTTCAGCCAGTGGTGGAAGCTCTGGGTTGTGAGCTCTGGGGTTTAGAGCTGCAGTCCGGCGGCAAAACCAAGCTGCTGCGCATCTATATTGATCGTGCAGAAGAGGGTGTAGGTATCGAGGACTGCGAGCGTGTAAGTCGACAGTCGAGCGCGGTACTGGATGTAGAAGATGCTATTAATGGTGAGTACATATTAGAAGTGTCCTCGCCTGGTATGGATAGGCCTCTGTACGAGCTCAGTCAATACGAGCAGTTTATAGGCGAAGATATTTCGTTGCGTCTGAGGTTTCCCTACGAGGGGAGGCGTAATTTTAAAGGTCGACTAACAGGAGTCGACGGTGACGAAATTATTGTGGTGGCAACAGATCATGAGTTTCTGTTTCCGGTTGAAGGTATAGAGAAGGCTAACGTGGTTCCTCGTTTCTGAGGCATGTGGAGTTTGAACAATGAGTAAAGAAATTTTAATGGTTGCTGAAGCTGTATCCAACGAAAAAGGTGTGGATCAGGGGATTATTTTTGAAGCAATTGAGCAGGCACTGGCTATGGCCACCAAAAAGCGCTACGAAGAGGGCGCTAATATCCGCGTAGTGATTGATCGCGAAACAGGTGATTATCAGTCATTCCGCTGGTGGGATGTGGTTGCCGACGATGAGATGGCTGAGCTGGGTACCCAGTTCACCACTGAGGAAGCGATTGAGCAGGATCCAACGCTCAAAGTCGGTGATACCTACGAAGAGACTGTTGAAAATATCGCCTTTGGTCGTATCGCTGCACAAACAGCCAAACAGGTAATTGTTCAGCGAGTTAAAGACGCCGAACGGGAGTTGATTATCAATCGCTTCCGCCACCGTGTCGGCGAGCTGCTCAGCGGTACTGTCAAAAAAGTGACCCGCGACCACATAGTTGTAGACTTTGGTGAAAATGCTGAGGGCATGCTGCCTCGCGAAGAGCTGGTGGGTCGTGAAATCTTCCGCATCAATGATCGCACTCGCGTGATCCTCACTGCTATCCGCGAAGAGACTCGCGGTCCCCAGCTGCTGGTTTCCCGAGCGGCACCAGAGATGCTGGTTCAGCTATTCCAGATCGAAGTGCCGGAAATTGCTGAAGGTATCATTGAAATTAAAGGTGCGGCTCGTGATCCAGGTCAGCGCGCTAAAATTGCTGTAAAGAGCAAAGATGCCCGTATCGACCCGGTCGGTGCCTGTGTGGGTATGCGCGGTGCGCGAGTCCAAGCAGTGTCCAACGACCTGGATGATGAGCGCGTTGATATTGTGCTCTGGGACGACAATCCAGCCCAGCTGGTAATTAATGCCATGGCGCCCGCAGAGGTGGAGTCTATTGTTGTTGATGAAGACAGCAATACTATGGATGTTGCCGTTAACGACGAAAATCTGGCCCAGGCCATTGGTAAGGGTGGTCAGAATGTACGCCTCGCCTCTGAGCTCACAGGCTGGAATATCAATGTAATGACCATTGAAGATGCCCAGCAGAAGCATGAAGCCGAGTCATCGAGCTTTGTTGAAAGCTTGATGACCGCGCTGGATGTCGATGAAGACGTAGCCGTTGTACTGGTCGAAGAAGGCTTTACCAGCATTGAAGAAGTTGCCTATGTTCCCCTGGAGGAGATGAGTGCAATTGAAGGCTTTGACGAGGATATTGCAGAAGAGCTGCGCGCCCGAGCCAAAGATGCCCTGCTAACCATGGCGCTGGCCAGCGAAGAGCAGTTGACCAATGTCCAGCCTGCTGAAGATCTTCTGACAATGGAAGGTATGGATGCAGAGCTGGCATACAAGCTGACTGCCAAGAGCATTATTACCATGGAAGATCTGGCTGAGCAGGCGGTAGATGATCTGATGGACATAGATGGTATGGATGAAGAGAAAGCAGCAGCATTGATTATGACTGCTCGTGCACCTTGGTTTGCTGAAGAGCAAGGCGAGTAATTAGTCGAGCGGTAATAGAGGAAAAATAATGGCTGAAGTTACAGTAAGTGAACTGGCAAAAACCGTAGGCGCATCTGTTGATCGTTTGCTAATGCAAATGAAAGAAGCCGGGCTGAGCCATGGCTCAGCAGATGCGACCGTCTCTGATGAAGAAAAGCAAACACTGTTGGCCTATTTAAAGAGCCTGCACGGTGCGAGCTCTGCAGAGCCGAAGAAAATTACATTGCGACGCAAGACTGTCAGCACATTGAAATCCGGTAATCGCAAAACCGTTAATATCGAAGTGCGCAAAAAGCGCACCTACGTCAAGCGCAGCGATGAGGAGTTAGAAACTCAGGCTGCAGCAGAAGCCGAAGAAAAAGCCCGCCTCGAAGAAGAGGCCGCTGCCGCTGCTCTGGCAGCAGCTGAGGCAGAAGCGGAAGCAGTGGTAGAAGAAGTGGCAGCGGTAGAAGAGGCTGCTCCTGAGCCCAAGCCGGTGAAAAGTTCGGGCATTGATGATATTGAAGAGAGACGTCAAAACGCTATCCAGAACCGTCGCAAGGCAGAGATCGAAGCCAAGGCTGCGGCCGAGGAAGCTGCCAAGCTCAAACTTGAAGAAGAGGCGCGCAAGGCTGCAGAGGCTGCTTCTGCTCTGCAGACTGAAGAGGCCAAGAAAGCTGCCAAGCCTACCAAAGCCATGCCTGCCTCAGAGCCTGTGCATGACAAGGGCCGTCGTCATGGCAAACCTGTGGATGACGACGATGATAAGCTGGGCAAGAAAGCAGTTAAAAAGACTCTGGGTAAAGGTGGTAAAAAGAAAGGCCGCCTGCAGCTGGATGATGGCATGGATGAGCGCAGCAGAAAAGGCCGCCTGCGGTCCAGCTCCGTGGCTCTCAAGGTTGATAACAAGCACATCTTCCAGAAGCCAGTAGAGAAAAAAGTACTGGAAGTCGCAGTGCCTGACGAACTCACCGTAGGTGAATTAGCTCAGAGTATGGCCATCAAATCTGGAGCCGTGATCAAAGAGCTGATGAAACTGGGCGTTATGGCCAATATCAATCAGGTTATTGATCAGGAGACTGCCTTCCTGGTAGTCGAAGAGCTTGGCCACACAGCAGTGGCCGCTCAGGACGAGACTGTAGAAGACGAGCTGGCCAAAGAGTTTGAAGCCATTAAGTCTGAGGGTGATGAAGCTCCCCGTGCGCCAATAGTGACAGTGATGGGCCATGTAGACCATGGTAAGACTTCGCTACTGGATTATATTAGAGAATCCCGAGTTGCCTCAGGCGAAGCTGGTGGTATCACCCAGCATATTGGCGCCTACCATGTAGACACGCCCAAGGGCATGATTACATTCTTGGATACTCCTGGACACGCCGCCTTTACGGCAATGCGTGCCCGTGGTGCCCAGAGCACAGATGTGGTGATTTTGGTGGTTGCTGCGGATGACGGTGTGATGCCTCAGACCGAAGAAGCCATCCAGCACGCCCGTGCAGCTGGTGTGCCCATTGTTATTGCTATTAACAAGATGGACAAAGAGGGCGCCGATCCCGAGCGCGTTACCACCGAGTTAGCCGCCAAAGATGTGATACCTGAAGAGTGGGGTGGTGATACTCAGTTCATCAAAGTATCGGCCCACACAGGCGACGGCATAGACGAACTTCTCGAGGCAGTACTGCTGCAATCCGAGTTGTTGGAATTAACCGCACCGGTTGATGTGCCAGCTCGCGGTGTGATTGTTGAGTCCCGTGTTGATAAAGGCCGTGGTGTAGTAGCCACAGCACTGGTTCAGCTGGGTACATTGCGCAAAGGTGACTTTATGCTGGCCGGTGAAAGCGTAGGTAAGATTCGCGCTATGACCGACGAAGCCAAGAAGCCCGCCATGGAAGCTGGACCCTCTATTCCCGTAGAGATACTGGGCCTGGATGAAGCGCCCAATGCCGGTGATGAGTTCTTTGTGGTTGCCGATGAGCGCAAGGCCAAAGAGATAGCTGAGCTGCGCACTACCAAAGCGCGCCATGAGCGTATGTCGCGCCAGCAGGCCGCTAAGCTGGAAAATATGTTTACCGATATGGGAGCGGAGCAGGTTAATAAGCTCAACCTGATCGTTAAAACTGACGTTCGTGGGTCTCTGGAAGCGATCAATAGCGCTCTAAATGACTTTGCCACTAGCGAAGTCGCGGTGGACATTGTTGCCTCTGGTGTGGGCGGTATTACCGAATCCGATATCAATCTGGCACTGACCACTGGCGCTATTGTACTGGGCTTTAATGTTCGTGCTGGTGGCTCCGCCAGAGCCCTGGCAGAGAAAGAAGAGATCGAAGTACGCTACTACAGCGTTATCTACAACCTTCTGGACGAAGTAAAGCAAGCCCTATCCGGCATGCTGGCACCAGAGACCAAAGAAGAGATTGTGGGTATTGCCGAAGTGCGTGATGTATTCCGCTCGCCCAAGTTTGGCGCTATTGCCGGCTGTATGGTGATCGAGGGTACTGTGTATCGCAACAAACCTATCCGCGTTCTCAGAGACGATGTGGTTATCTATCAGGGTGAGCTGGAATCTCTGCGCCGCTTTAAAGATGAAGCAGCGGATGTTCGCAACGGTATGGAATGTGGTATCGGCGTTAAGGATTACAACGATGTTAAAGCCGGTGATCTCATTGAAGTCTATGATGTCACTCAGGTAGAGCGCTCGCTGTAATAGCGGTCAGCAATTAGATGCCAAGAGAATTTACCAGAGCTGAGCGCGTATCAGATGCTGTACAGCAAGAGCTGGCAGTACTGATTCGCGACAATGTTCGCGACCCCAGAGTGGGCATGCTCAGTGTGACCGATGTGGATATCAGTCGCGATCTGGCCTATGCCAAAATCCATATCAGCTTTGTGGGCGAGCGCAGTCAGGACGAAATTGACCAGGGCATTGCCGCACTCAATGGCGCCTCGGGCTATCTGCGCAAACTACTGGCCTCAAGTATCAAGCTGCGCATTACGCCCAAGTTAACCTTTTTGTTTGATGAGTCTGGCCGCCGCGGCCAACATCTCTCTGCGCTGATTGATCTGGCCGTCTCCAAGGAGGCGCCCGCGGCCGCAGAAACGGATAGCGAGGAGAGCTAGACTTGGCTCGCAGACGCAAGCGCGGTCGTCCGGTCAATGGCATCTTCCTGTTAAACAAGCCTCTGGATCGCTCTTCCAACCAGGCCCTGCAGCGGGTTAAAAACCTCTTTGATGCCAATAAAGCTGGCCACACGGGAGCGCTCGATCCTCTGGCTACAGGTCTGCTGCCTATCTGTCTAGGAGAAGCCACCAAATTTAGTCAGTTTTTGCTGGACTCAGACAAGCATTATCGCAGCACCTTTGTGCTGGGAGTAGCTACAGAAACAGGCGACTGTGATGGTGATATTGTTGCCCAGACCGATGCCTCTAGCCTGACGCTAGAGCAGGTTGAGGCGGCCATAGAAGAGTTTCGCGGCGAGATTCAACAGATTCCCTCAATGTATTCAGCCATTAAACACAATGGCCAGCCGCTGTATAAGCTGGCGCGCCAGGGTATAGAAGTGGAGCGTGAAGCACGCACTATCAATGTCTACCAATACAGGGTGCTGGACTTCCGTCCCGGAGCCCGCGCCGAGCTGGATGTAGAGGTGCATGTCAGCAAAGGCACCTATGTGCGCAGTC
>JAYPYO010000086.1:0-6387 GCA_038135995.1 Porticoccaceae bacterium | reverse complement strand
GGTCAATAAATAGTCCCCACAGGCTACAGCCACCCTGCTGACTGTAGTAGGATAACAATCATCAAAGCGCCAACTACAGCCGTATAAGAAGCATAAACAACAGAGCGCTATATAAAGGGGTAATCGCCATGAAAAACTTTTCCAACAAAGTCGCAGTTATCACCGGTGCAGGCTCAGGTATGGGCCGCTATCTGGCCATATTGCTAGCCAGAGCTGGTGCCAATATAGCCGCCTGCGAGATCAATAAAACCAGCCTCGCAGACACTGTGGCCCTGCTCAAAGACTACCAGGTCAAAGTATCCAGTCATATTCTCGACGTAGCCGACAAAGCCGCTATCGAAGCACTGCCAGAGCAGGTTATAGCCGAGCACGGCGCTGTTGATCTGGTATTTAACAATGCCGGAGTCACGGTTGACTCCACCTTTGAAGATATGACCGAAGACGACTGGGACTGGGTGTTTAATATCAACCTGCAGGGCGTCATTAATTCCACCCGCGCCTTTTTGCCTCATCTAAAACAGCGCCCCGAGGCCGCTTTGATCAACACCTCCTCAATCTTTGGCATGATCGCTCTGGAGCGCCAGTCGGTCTACCACACAGCCAAGTTTGCCGTGCGCGGATTTACCGAAAGCCTGGCCAAAGAAATGAAAAACAGCTCCGTGCAGATTCACTGTGTGCATCCAGGGCATATAGGCACCAATATTGTTACCAACGGGCGCATGAACAAAAGCCAAGAATCCGCCAACTCCATGCAACGCTTGGTGGGCAAAGTGATGGGCCTGGGCAATAGTCAGGAGGAACTTGCCGCCTTTTTCCGCAACAACGGTATGCATGCCAGCCGCGCCTCGCAGATTATTCTCAATGGCGTACGCAAAAACCGCAGCCGCATTATGGTCGGCACCGACGCCAAGCTAATGGATCTCACCCAGCGTCTGACCCCCATGCACTACGAGAAACTATTCCCACTGTTTACGCTGCCCCTGACCCTGTTACGCAATAAAAAACCGATTGCAGGTATGCCCGCTGAAGAGACCTCAGCAACAGAGCAAACCGCTTAATGACAGGCACAGAACACAGAGATGTAATTATCGTAGGCGCAGGCCTCACCGGTATTGGTGCCGCGTACCATCTCAATGACAAATGCCCGGACCGCAGCTACCTGCTGCTGGAATCTCGCCAGGCCATAGGTGGTACCTGGGATCTTTTCCGCTACCCAGGCATTCGCAGCGACAGTGATATGCACACATTGGGCTACAGCTTTAAACCCTGGGAAAGCAAAAAAGCCATTGCCGATGGCCCAGCAATTCTTAGCTATGTTCGCGAAACCGCAGCAGAAAATAATATCGAACAGCATATCCGTTTTGGCCACCGCCTAGTCAGTGCCAGCTGGTGCTCAAAGCAATCGCTGTGGACATTGGAAATCCGCCAGTCAGAGAGCGACACCCAAGTGCAGATGACCTGCAATTTTTTGTATATGTGTTCCGGATACTACAATTACGACCAGCCCCACGACCCCCAGTTTCCAGAAGTGGATTCCTTCAAAGGCACATTAGTCCATCCACAGTTTTGGCCCAGGGATCTCGACTATAAAGACAAACAAGTAGTGATTATTGGTTCCGGTGCCACAGCCATGACCATGGTGCCAGCCATGACCGACAAGGCCAGGCAGGTAACCATGCTGCAGCGCTCACCCACCTATGTGCTAACCAGACCCTCCGAAGACTGGTTTGCCAACGGCCTGCGCAAAATACTGCCAGCATCCTGGGCCTATGGCATCACCAGAGCCAGAAACACCTTATTTCAGGAAGTTCTCTTTAAGCTGGCTCAGTCCTTTCCCAGAGCGGCCAAACGCTTCTTTATTGGCGGCGTGCGCAGGCAGCTGGACAAAGACTTCAATATAGATAAACACTTTACTCCCAAGTACTTCCCCTGGGATCAGCGCCTCTGCCTGGTGCCAGATAGCGACCTGTATGAAGCCATTAACAGCGGCCGCGCCAATGTAGTCACCGAACATATAAAGCGCTTTACCGAAAATGGCATTGAGCTGGAAAATGGCGACCATCTGGATGCCGATATCGTGGTCAGCGCCACAGGTCTAAAGCTACTGGTTATGGGTGGAGCTACATTTAGCGTTGATGGCGAGGCGGTCGATTTTTCAAACCAGACCACCTACAAAGGCCTGATGGTATCGGATGTCCCCAATATGGTCTCTGTATTTGGCTATATTAATGCCTCATGGACACTGCGCGCCGACCTGACCGCCGAATGGGTGTGCCGAGCGCTAAACCATATGAGCAGCACCCAGACCACCAAGATGGTGCCAGTGGTACCAGACGCCTTAAAAGATATGCCCACCAAAGACTGGATTGCCGACTTCCCCGCGGGCTATATGCAGCGTAGTATGCACCTGCAGCCCAGACAGGGTGATCAGCCCCCCTGGGTCAATAGCCAGAACTTCCGCAAGGAGCGGGCGCTGTTTGGCAAACCTATAGAGTCTGATGGCGCATTACATTTTACTGCCGCAGCCAATGGATAAACCGAAAAGACTCCTAAGACCCCACAGCAGGCTAAGCCAATTAGCCAATATGATCCAGGCCCCCTACAGCACTGTCTGGGACTGCTGCTGCGATCATGGCCTGCTAGGCATGTCCCTGCTTAAAGATCGATGTGCCGACCAAGTGATCTTTGTCGATGTGCTTGAAAATATGATGGCCAGTCTGGCCGACAGGCTAGCTCGGGACTTCCCCCAGGACCAATACAGCTGGCAAGTTCGCTGCGACGATGTAAAAAACATCGCCGTGCCTGATGCTGACTCCCAACTATTTATAATCGCCGGGGTCGGGCCACACCAGACCATAGAATTTATAGACAGCCTCTGCGCCTCAGCACCTGACCGCCCATTTGATCTGCTAATCTGCTCCGTGCATGGCAACTACTCTGTGCGAGAGGCGTTGATAAATCAGGGCTATAAACTCAAAGATGAGCGCATTATCTGTGATAAAAATCGCTTCTACGAAGCCATTTATGTCTCCAAAAGCGCAGATCAACCATTGATAGAAACAGGCAGCCCAATGTGGAACTGGGCAGACCCAGTGCATCAGGACTACTGGCACAGAACCGTCGGCCATTATCGGCAAAAAGCCAAAAATGACCCGGTGCAATTCCAACCCATTGTTGAGCGATATCAGCTATTGCGAGCCGCAATAGAAAATACGGCAGGCATTATACAAAACCAAAGCTAACCACTAGACTGTAACCCTGATACCTATTTGTCAGTTTTGTTCTCACTGCCCCGAGCAAAAAAGGAGCCAAAACCTTGCAGTTATTGGAAAACTTTGCCGCCCTATTTATGGAATCAGCCCCCTGGTTGATACTGGGCCTAACCGTTGCCGGCATTATGAAAGTGCTGATACCCAGCCAATTACTGGCCGAGCACCTGGGTGGTTCAGGCCCCGGCGCCACAGTTAAAGCGGCACTCTTTGGCGCCCCCCTGCCCCTTTGCTCATGCGGCGTCATTCCCGCCGCTCTAGGCCTGCGACGCAGCGGCGCCTCCAAAGCCGCCACCACCTCGTTTCTGATCTCTACACCAGAGACAGGCGTGGACAGCATCTCCATCTCCTACGCCATGCTAGGGCCGTTTATGGCCATTATTCGGCCCATAGCCGCCATCAGCAGCGCAATAACCGCAGGCCTATTGGTCGGCAGAGATCAGACCCAGCCCGCCAGCGCCGGCCAGAGCCATGGTGAGTCCTGCTGCAGCTCAGAGCCTCAGCTAACACAAAGACTTCAGCCAAGTGAAGACCCCAGCTGCTGCAGCCAACAGCAAACAAAGCCCGGCTTTATGGATCAATTAGGCGCCGGGCTGCGCTTTACCTATATAGATCTGGTCAAAGATATTAGCCTGTGGCTAGTGGTTGGCCTCGGCTTTGCTGCCTTAATTAAAACCTTTGTCCCCGCCGAATTTTTACTGCAATGGGGCGATGGCCTACTGGCCTTTGTAGTGATGGCACTGGTTGGCGTGCCCATGTATATCTGCGCCACCGCCTCCACGCCTATTGCTGCTGGCCTGCTGTTTTCCGGCGTCTCTCCCGGAGCAACTCTGGTATTTATGCTGGTGGGTCCAGCAACCAATATAGCCACTATGGGCATGGTCAAAAGCGAGCTGGGTAATCGTACGCTGGGTATCTATCTGGCCACTGTGGTCGGGGTTGGGTTTGCCTTTGGTTATCTGACTAACTATCTGGCAGCATTATGGGGCATGGATTTTTTGGCCCAGGCCCAGCATGTACATAGTATGGTGAATCCCCTGCTGACCTATGGCACCAGCATCCTATTGGCTGGATTGATGGTTTATGGGTTGGTTGCAAAGTATATGGGTGAGCCGATCAATGCCTGAGTTTTGAGTTATACCTGACAGAGATCCTTCACTCCGCTCAGTATCGCCCCAAAAAGCACGCTGGATAAGATTGTCGATCGCCAATAACTCCCCCCGTTGAAGTATTTCCAACAGCGCTCAAGCAAAGCCTTAGCAGGTAATCTTGAGACCTTGAGCAGCAGGGATGCTGCTCCAGAGCTTACAGGGAAGTATTTACAGCGAGTCTCAAGATTACCTGCTAAGGCTTTGCTCCCGCAGTATCTACAAACACAAGACCCCAGGCATAAAAAAAGCGGCCCGAAAGCCGCTTTTTTCAATACCGCAAAAGACCTTACCAACCAGTAATTTCTTTCAGGCCATTACCAATATCAGCCAGGCTGCGAACTGTCTTAACACCGGCATCTTCAAGCGCCGCAAACTTCTCATCTGCAGTACCTTTACCGCCAGAAACAATCGCACCAGCATGGCCCATGCGCTTACCTGCAGGTGCGGTTACACCAGCAATATAAGACACAACAGGCTTGGTGACATTGGCTTTGATATAAGCCGCCGCTTCTTCTTCAGCAGTACCGCCAATCTCGCCGATCATTACGATAGCTTCAGTGGCTGGGTCTTTTTCAAACAACTCGAGAATATCGATAAAGCTTGAACCCGGGATGGGGTCGCCACCAATACCTACGCAAGTAGACTGGCCAAAACCATAATCCGTAGTCTGCTTAACCGCTTCATAGGTCAGAGTACCTGAACGCGAGACAATGCCTACTTTGCCGGGCAGATGAATATGACCGGGCATAATGCCGATCTTGCACTCGCCTGGAGTGATAACACCTGGGCAGTTGGGTCCAATCAGGCGCACGCCCAAAGTGTCGCAAACCACTTTACAGTCGAGCATATCCTGAGTGGGAATACCTTCAGTAATGCACACAACCAGCTTTAGGCCGGCATTGGCCGCTTCCAGTATAGAATCTTTACAAAATGGTGCAGGCACATAGATTACCGAGGCTTCAGCGCCTGTGGCTTCTACAGCTTCGGCAACAGTATTAAATACTGGCAGACCCAGATGCTCTGTACCGCCCTTACCTGGGGTAACACCACCAACCATTTTTGTACCATACTCAAGCGCTTGCTCTGAGTGGAAGGTACCCTGACCACCGGTAAAGCCCTGACAGATAACCTTAGTGTCGCTATTGATTAAGATAGACATATTAGTTACCTCCTGCGGCTTTAACAGCTTGTTGTGCGGCATCAGTCAGGCTGGTTGCTGCAATAATATCGAGGCCAGATTCGGCCAGTTTTTTAGCACCCAGATCAGCATTGTTACCCTCAAGGCGAACAACTACTGGCACCTGCACACCAACCTCCTCTACGGCACCGATCACACCTTCGGCGATCAGGTCACAGCGCACAATACCGCCAAAGATATTGATCAGTACGGCTTTAACATTGCTGTCGGAGAGAATAATTTTAAATGCTTCAATAACGCGCTCTTTAGTTGCACCGCCACCTACATCGAGGAAGTTAGCCGGTGAACCACCGTGCAGATGCACAATATCCATGGTACCCATAGCCAGACCAGCGCCATTGACCATACAGCCAATATTGCCATCCAGAGCCACATAGTTGAGCTCAAATGAAGCAGCGTGAGCTTCGCGGGCATCTTCCTGTGAAGGGTCGTGCATCTCTTTGATGGCAGGCTGACGGTAGATAGCATTGCCATCGATAATCACCTTGGCATCCAGACAGTGCAGGTTGCCCTCGTCGGTGATAACCAGAGGGTTAATCTCCAATAGCTCAAGATCTTTCTCTTTAAACATTTTGGCCAGACCCATAAAGATCTGCACAAACTGCTTAATCTGAACCCCTTTAAGGCCCAGCTTAAAGGCCAGATCACGGCCCTGATAAGGCTGTGCGCCTGTCAGAGGGTCGATAATCGCCTTAAGAATTTTTTCGGGAGTCTCTTCTGCAACCTTCTCGATCTCAACACCGCCCTCGGTGGAGGCCATAAAGATAAT
>JAYPYO010000085.1:0-6393 GCA_038135995.1 Porticoccaceae bacterium | reverse complement strand
GTTTCTTCTGAGCGGCGATCCACTTCAGTGACAAAGTCATGGCGACCCTTTTCGTCAACCTTAACCAATTCCAGGTTGTCGGCAGACTTAACAATCATTTCTCCGGCCAGACGGGCGGCGCGAAGGGCTATATTAACCATCGGTTGCATAGGGCGTTTTCCAAGTGACTTTAAAGAGCGGAGCGCATTGTAACAGAACTACTGTGCCTGAGAAGCCTGATTCTGCTACACTCGCGCCCCGATTTTGGGGCTGTGGAATAAACTGTTAAGAGGCTTACTGTGTCTACCACTGAACGTCAGGCAAAAATTCGCATTGTGCTGGTCAACACCGCGCACCCGGGCAATATTGGCGGTGCCGCGCGGGCCATGAAAAATATGGGTCTGGCTGAGTTGTATCTGGTGCAGCCCCGGGAGTATCCGGCCCCGAGGGCAGTGTGGCGAGCGGCTGGTGCACGCGACGTGCTGAGCAATGCCACCATAGTAGATTCGGTAGATGAGGCGATTGCTGGCTGCGGTCTGGTAGTGGGCACCAGTGCCCGCGAGCGCAGAATTCCCTGGCCACTAATTGACCCGCGAGAGTGCGGTGCAAGAATCTGGCAGGAAGCTGAGATCCATGATGTGGCTCTGTTATTTGGTCGTGAGGACCGCGGCCTGACCAATGACGAGCTACAGAAGTGCCACTACCATGTGCATATTCCCTCCAACCCGGAGTACAGCTCCTTAAATTTGGCCACTGCAGTGCAGGTGTTGAGTTATGAAATTCGCATGGCCAGCCTGGCGGATGCCGAAGGCAATCTGCCATCGTTGCAGGAATGGGACCAGCCTCCAGTCAGCGCAGATGATCTGGAAAACTTTCATGTGCATCTGGCCGAGACCATGGCCGACCTCGGGTTCTATGATCCAGACAATCCCAAGCAGCTGTTGACCCGTATGCGTCGGTTATTTAATCGCCAGCGCATGGATAAAATGGAAGTTTCCATACTCCGTGGTCTGCTGTCTTCGGTGCAGCGTATGATCAGTAAATAGTTGATTAAACTAATCAGGTATTTAATTGACTAAAATAGTCAGGTACTGGATAATTTCGCCCCTAAAACTGGAACACAGGTAACAGCTATGCGATTGACAACTCGAGGGCGCTACGCGGTAACAGCCATGCTCGATTTGACGCTGCACGCCGAAGACAAGCCAATTTCTCTGGCTGATATTTCGGAGCGGCAGTCTATCTCTCTGTCCTATCTGGAGCAGCTCTTCTCTCGTCTGCGCCAGTCTGGCCTGGTGTCCAGTGTACGCGGCCCCGGTGGTGGGTATCATCTGGGTCGAGCCAGCGACGGTATTTACGTTGCTCAGATTATCGATGCGGTCAATGAGTCCATAGACACCACTAACTGCCAGGGCAAAGGCGACTGTCAGGGTGGCGAGATATGTCTGACCCATACATTGTGGAGCGATCTCAGCAAAGAGATTCACGGGTTCCTCAGCGGCATCAGTCTGGCTGATCTGGTGGCCAAACGAAACGTACAATCTATAGCCCAGCGCCAGGTAGAACAGTTGCTGGTTATAGAAGACAACCTGCAGGCAGGCGCCTGCTGAATTTGGAGTAATTAATGAACCTACCCATTTATCTGGATTACGCTTCCACAACACCGGTAGACCCGGCTGTTGCAGATAAAATGATGCAGTTTCTGACCCCCACAGGTCAGTTTGGCAACCCCGCGTCTCGCTCCCATGTATTTGGCTGGCAGGCAGAAGCTGCGGTTGAAGATGCGCGTAACGATGTGGCCACGCTGATTGGCGCCGACCCTCGCGAGATCGTCTGGACCAGCGGCGCTACCGAAGCCAATAATCTGGCTATCAAAGGCTGTGCGCATTTCAATCAGCGCAAAGGCAAGCATGTCATCACCTCTAAGATCGAGCATAAAGCGGTACTGGATACCTGCCGTCAGCTAGAGCGTGAAGGATGGGAAGTGACCTATCTGGAACCAGACTCCAATGGCCTGATTCAGCCTCAAATGGTGGCGGACGCAATTCGCCAAGACACCACGGTTGTTTCCATTATGCATGTGAATAACGAGCTGGGTACGCTCAATGATATTGCGGCTATAGGTGCAATCTGTCGCGAGAATAAAGTATTTTTCCATGTGGATGCGGCTCAGAGTGCTGGCAAAACCCCGATTGATGTGGAAGCCATGAATGTGGATATGATGTCGTTCTCGGCCCATAAAATTTACGGCCCCAAAGGCATAGGCGCGTTATTTGTGCGTCGCAAGCCCCGCGTGCGTATCGAAGCGCAGATGCACGGTGGTGGTCATGAGCGCGGTATGCGCTCCGGCACTTTGCCCACTCACCAAATTGTTGGCATGGGTGAAGCGTTTAAGTTGGGCTTCGAAAACCTGGCCGAAGAGTCGGCACGCATCGAAGCGTTGCGCACCAGACTTTGGGAAGGGGTTTCCGATATGGAAGAAGTCCATCTCAATGGTTCCGAAAACCAGCATGTGCCAGGTATTGTGAATATTAGCTTTGCCTTTGTGGAAGGCGAGTCACTGATTATGGCGCTGAGGGATCTGGCGGTATCTTCAGGTTCCGCCTGTACCTCTGCCAGCCTTGAGCCCAGCTATGTACTGCGCGCTCTGGGTCTCAACGATGAGATGGCCCATAGCTCAATCCGTTTTAGTATTGGTCGCTACACCACAGAGCAGGATATCGACGACGCTATTGCCAAGGTGCGCCATGCAGTAGAAAAACTGCGTGAACTGTCGCCCCTGTGGGATATGTTTAAAGATGGTGTAGACCTGGACACCGTAGAGTGGGCCGCGCACTAAAGGCAATTAACAAATTTTAATTAGGAGTCATAACATGGCTTACAGCGAAAAAGTTATTGATCATTACGAAAACCCACGCAACGTTGGCAAGCTGGATGACAGCTCCAAAAACGTTGGTACTGGCATGGTGGGAGCACCGGCCTGTGGCGATGTAATGCGTCTGCAAATCAAGGTTAACGACGATGGCATTATTGAAGACGCCAAGTTTAAAACCTATGGCTGTGGTTCAGCTATTGCCTCCAGTTCACTGCTGACCGAGTGGGTGAAAGGTAAGAGCATCGACGATGCCGAGCAGATCAAAAACACCGAGATTGCCGAAGAGCTGGCACTGCCACCGGTGAAAATTCACTGCTCAGTGCTGGCTGAAGATGCCATCAAAGCAGCAGTGCGCGATGTACGAGAAAAGCAGGACAGTTAATCAATGGCTATCACCATGACCCCAGCTGCAGAGCAGCATGTGATCAAACATCTCGAGCACCGCGCCAAGGGCCTGGGTATTCGTCTGGGTGTGCGCACCACAGGCTGCTCCGGCCTGTCCTATGTACTTGAGTTTGTCGATGATGCGGCTTCCGAGGACGAAGTTTTCCAATGTGGTGATGTAAAGCTGATTATCGATCCCAAAAGTCTGCTGTATCTCGATGGTACAGAGCTGGACTATGTTAAAGAGGGCTTAAACGAGGGGTTTGAATTTAAAAACCCCAATGTCAAAGATGAATGCGGTTGCGGCGAGAGCTTCCACGTTTAGGCACTCCACTCCCAAATCAGTAAACAGGTTGATTGGCCTTTGAAACTTTCCAGTGACTTCTTTGAGATATTTGCTATCCCGGTTGCCTGGCAGGTGGACAGCAGTCAGCTGCAGAGTACATATCTCAAGCTGCAGCAGGAGTTTCATCCAGACCGTTATGCCAGTCACAGCGAATCTGAAAAGCGCCTAGCAGTGCAGACTGCCTCGCTGATCAACCAGGCCTACGACACCCTAAAGTCCCCACTAAAGCGCGCCCAGTATCTGCTTGAGCTAAAGCAGATAGACGCCAGTCAGGACAGCCATATCACCAGCGACGGCGCCTTCTTGATGGAACAGATAGAGCTGCGCGAGGCTCTGGCTGATGTGCGTGACAGCGCCGATCCCTTCGCGCTGTTGGATAGTTTGCGCAGCAGCGTTGACAGCAGCTACAGCGAACAGCAAAACCAGTTTCAAGCCCAGTATCAGGCATCCGACTTTGATCATGCCTTTAATACAGTGGCCAAAATGCAATTTTCAGCCAAGTTGCTCGACGAAATAGAGCAGCTTGAAGCCGAGTTAGAGGACCTATAAACAGTGGCACTACTGCAAATCTCAGAGCCGGGCCAGTCGCCCCAACCTCATCAGCGCAAGCATGCGGTGGGTATAGACCTGGGCACCACCAACTCATTGGTGGCCACAGTGCGCAGCGGTATGGCAGAGGTATTGGCAGATGAGCAGGGCAGGGATCTGCTGCCCTCTGTAGTGCACTACATCAAAGAGGGCGTTAGCTGTGTAGGCTATGAAGCCGCAGAGCACAATATCAGTGACCCGCTAAATACATTGGCTTCGGTCAAGCGCCTCATGGGCCGCGGTGTGGCGGATATTAAAACCTTTGGCAGTCAGCTGCCCTATGAATTTGCTGGCGATGACGGTGGTATGCCAAAAATTAAAACCGTCTCTGGAATGGTTAGCCCCATTCAGGTGTCCGCAGAGATTCTGCGCAAGCTGGCCGGGCGCGCGGAAATGGCCTTTGGCAGCGCCCTGGATGGCGCTGTAATCACAGTGCCTGCCTATTTTGATGAGGCTCAGCGCCAGGCTACCAAAGATGCTGCCACGCTGGCCGGCATCAAGGTGCTGCGTCTGCTCAATGAGCCGACAGCCGCAGCAATTGCCTATGGTTTGGATGAGGCTGAACAGAGCTCTAAACATCAGCAGCGCATTATCGCTATCTATGATCTGGGCGGCGGTACCTTTGATATCAGTATTTTGCGTCTGTCCAAAGGCGTGTTTGAGGTGCTGGCTACTGGTGGTGACTCGGCGCTGGGAGGCGATGACTTTGATCGCGCCATCGCCGACTGGCTGCGTCAACAGATGGGTATGAGTGAAGACCTCAACCCCATAGAGCAGCGCATATTGCTGGAGGCGGCTAAATCGGCGAAAGAACAGCTTACTGATTCCCCTGAGGTAGAACTGCAGGTTTTGGACTGGCAGGGCACATTGACCCGCGAGTTAATGCACAACCTGATCGATGGGCTAATTGCTAAAACAGTACGCGCTTGCAAAAAGTCGCTGCGCGATGCTGGTGTTGCTCAGGATCAGGTCAATGATGTGATTTTGGTGGGCGGTTCCACTCGAACCCCCAGAGTTGGCGAAAAAGTAGCCGAGTTTTTTGGCACTCAGCCTCTCTGCAACCTGGACCCGGATCAGGTAGTGGCCATGGGAGCCGCACTGCAGGCCGAGGTGCTGGTGGGCAATAAGTCTGGCGATGATATGTTGTTGCTGGATGTGATTCCTCTGTCTCTGGGTATTGAGACCATGGGCGGTCTAATTGAAAAGATTATCCACAGAAACACCACCATCCCGGTGGCCAAGGCCCAGGAATTTACCACCTTTAAAGATGGTCAAACCGCCATGGCGATTCATATTTTGCAGGGCGAGCGCGAACTGGCCAGCGACTGCCGTTCTCTGGCGCGCTTTGAATTGCGCGGCATTCCTCCCATGGTGGCTGGCGCAGCAAAAATCCGTGTCAGCTACCAGGTAGATGCAGATGGGCTGCTCAGTGTGACTGCCCGCGAGCTGACCAGCAATGTAGAATCGCGCATTGAGGTGAAACCCTCCTATGGTCTGGGCGAAGAAGAAATTACCAGCATGCTGCAGGACTCCTTTAGCCATGCCCGCGATGATATGCAGGCCAGAGCATTACGAGAACAGCAGGTCGAGGCAGATCGTATGATTGAAGATCTGCTCGCTGCCCTCTATAAAGATGGTGACAGTCTGTTGGATGTTGAGGAGCGCCAGTGCCTAAGGGTTGCCGTTGAGGAGTTGCGAGAGCTGCGGGAGGCCACTACCGAACACCGATTACTGGCTCGCCAGATTGAATCTGTGGCCAAGGCCAGTGAAGAATTTGCCGCCCGACGCATGGATGCCAGCATCAAAACTGCGCTGGCCGGTCAGACATTAGATGAAATTGAAAAAGGTTAGGACCTAAGCATGCCTAAAATTGTATTTTTGCCCCATCATGAAATCTGCCCAGAGGGTGCGGTGGTTGAAGCCAAGCCCGGGGAAAGCATCTGCGATGCGGCTCTGCGCAATGGTTTGGAGATTGAGCATGCATGTGAAATGTCCTGTGCCTGCACCACCTGCCATGTGCATATTCGTGAGGGCTTTGATGATCTGCCCGAAGCGGATGAGCTGGAAGAGGATTTTCTCGACAAAGCCTGGGGTGTAGACCCGGACTCCCGCCTCAGCTGTCAGGTGATTATGGAAGATGCAGATCTGGTGGTTGAGATACCCAGGTACACCATTAATATGGTGTCTGAACGTCATTAATGCCGGGCAGCGAACGGCACAG
>JAYPYO010000084.1:0-6488 GCA_038135995.1 Porticoccaceae bacterium | reverse complement strand
AGCGCCGGTCATTAAAATCCGTCGGCCAACCCATGGCCCCGGTCACCGCATAGGCGGCCGCCAATGGCGCAGTGATGGCACTGGTTAAACCAGCGGCCATAAGCCCAAAGGCAAAGAAACTATTGGCCCCACTGCCTAGCACCGGCTCCAACTGAGTTGCCAAACTGGCCGCAGAAAACTGCGCGCCGGTATTAAAAAACGCCACCGCGCTGGTGCTCATTACCGCCAAGGTAATCAAACCGCCCAGCCCTATAGAAATCACCGTATCGCCACGGGACTCAGCAATCGCCTGGGCAGTATCAGTGCCGCGCCATTTCTCCTGCACAATATTGGCGTGAAGAAATAAGTTGTAGGGCACCACCGTCGTGCCAATCAGTGCCACAACGGTCAGTGCAGAGCCACTGGGCATACTGGGTTTAAACAGGCCAGACAGCATGGCGCCCATATCCAGATCGATCATCAGCATGGTCAGTACAAATACCATGCTCATTATCAGCACCAGAACAATTAAAATTGGCTCCAACAATTTATAGCCACCACCAGCCAGTAGCAGAGCGGCCAGGCCACCGATTAGCAGCGCGCAGACTGAGGTGGAAAATGGCAGCAGCGACTGCAGACCCAGAGCAGCGCCAGAGATATTGCCCGCCTCATAGGCAGCATTGCCCAGGCCAATAGCGGCCACCACCAACAGAACCGCAGCGCGGCTAACAACAGGATGATTAAAAGTTGTACGCAGAGCCTGGGACAGACCCTCTCCTGTCACCAGCCCCAGACGAGCCGCCATTTCCTGCAGCACCATGGTAGCCAGCAATGAGAACAGAAGGGCCCAGAGTAATACAAAACCAAAATTAGCCCCCGCAGCACTGGCGGTGGCAATGCTGCCGGGGCCAATAAATGCCGCGGTAACCAGCAGGCCTGGTCCAAATCTTTTCATTATTTCAGGACCCCATTAGCAGACGACAGGCTATGCAGAGACGCGGCCAAGCTGACCGGTTTTGACATCATAAATAAAGCCATGCACGCGAATATGGCTGGGCACCAGCGGGTGGTTCTGAATGGTCTTTACATCATCCAGCACCGACTGCTGCAAGTCTGCAATGGTGTGCCAGTGAATCGAATGGCCCAGATCAGAGCCGGGCTTGGTATTTGCGCTGCTCTCTCGCTGGGGGTTTTCCCAGCACTGGCCATTGTGCACCGCCGTCTCTAAATCCTCTTCCAGCAACTGGGCAATCTCAGCATCGGTTACCGTAGCCATGCCACAGCCAGTATGCTGAATCACAAACCATTCAGTAGTACCCAAAAACTTATGGGAAATAATCAGCGAGCGAATGGCATCATCACTGGCGCGACCGCCGGCATTGCGAATAACATGGGCATCGCCCTCAGACAGGCCCGCGATTTTGGCCGGATCCATACGGGCATCCATGCAGGTCAAAATAGCAAAATGCCTGGCGGGCGGAGAGGCCAGCTGGCCATTGTCAAAGTCTTGAGCATAGGCTGAATTGGCCTTGAGAATCTCATCCAGATTATTGGATGGGTTTTTATCGGTCATATGATTATCCCTAAGAGCTGTGGTATCAGTCGCGCAGCCGCAATTATAGGCCCGCCAGTGCAGATCCTCTACTGGGTTTTGTAATACCTAATCAATTTCTGAGCCGCCACAATAGCCGGCATCTCGCCCGCCAATACCGCCTGCTCCAGTTCCGGCACCAGAGCCTTGACCTGTGGATGGTTTTTTAAATCTGCCAGCAGCGCCTCGGCAGTCTCAGCCCACATCCAGGCCTTGGCCTGCTTAGCGCGCAAGGTATCGAGCTCACCGCCATCAGTCAGAGCGGTTTTAAACTGCGCAATAGTCTCCCAGGCCTGTTCAACACCCTGATGATTCAGCGCCGAGCAGGTGCTTACCTGCGGAGTCCAGCTCGGAGTGCGCGCCTGCATAAACTGCAGCGCGCCGCGGTAGTCAGAGACCGTTTGATTGGCAATATTGGTTTGATCGCCATCAGCCTTATTTACCAGCACCAGATCTGCCAGTTCCATAATGCCACGCTTAATACCCTGCAGATCATCACCGCCCCCGGGCGACAGCAATAGCAAAAACATATCGGTCATATTGGATACAGCGGTCTCCGACTGCCCCACCCCTACGGTTTCAATAATAATCACATCGTAGCCAGCAGCCTCGCACAGCAGCAGTGATTCGCGGGTGCGGCGGGTTACACCGCCGAGAGTGGTACCCGCAGGCGAGGGTCGCACAAAGGCTTTGGGGTTTACCGACAGGGTTTCCATTCTAGTCTTGTCACCCAAAATGGAGCCACCGCTGAGCGCAGAGGTTGGATCAACCGCCAGCACCGCCACCTGATGGCCCTGCCCGGTTAAATAATTGCCCAGCGATTCAATAAAGGTCGACTTGCCCACCCCGGGTGCACCGGAGACACCAATGCGAATAGACTTGCCCGTGTGGGGCATTAACTCCGCCAGCAACTGCACCGCCTGCTCACCGTGATCAGCGCGGGTGGACTCCACCAGCGTAATCCCCTTGGCCAGGGCCCGGCGATCTCCTGCAAGTATTTGCTGTGCTAACATTGAATGCCTCTTGTTAAGAGTATTAGATCCCACACAGATACTCTTTTGATAAACCCAAAAATTCTGCCCAACTCTGAATGCTTGAGTTGCTGGCTAACCGCTGTGACCTTCGACAGCAGGGATGCTGTCGCAGAGCCTACATGGACGTACTCGCGGCGTGTCACAGCGGTTAGCCAGTAATTCAAGCCCGCTGCAGATCCTTCGTCGCGCTACTCCTCAGAATGACAATGCGACCTATTCAAATTCTAGAATCGCCTGGTCCACCATTAAACTATCACCGGCCTCAGCCGAGATTTTAGCAACAATACCATCATTGATAGCACGGAGACTATTCTCCATTTTCATCGCCTCTACCACCGCCAATTCCTCACCAGCCTTCACCTGATCGCCCTCCTTTACCGCCAGCTTAACCAGCAGGCCAGGCATAGGCGAGAGCAGGAACCTGGAGAGGTCCACCGGGGCTTTTTCCAGCATCAGCTTATTAAGCTCCGCCGCCTTGGGCGACAGCACCAGCGCATTGATTTCCGCACCGCGATAAAACAGCCGGTACCCAGACCCAGAGCGCTCCACCTGCACAGTCACCTGCTGACCATTGATCTCAGCCTCAAACAAGGGCTCACCCAGCGCCCAGTCGGTGACCACCGAATAATCCTCATTGCCAATAGACACCAAAAAGCCAGACAGAGTTAGAGTCATAGACACAGCAGTTTCTTCAGCCCCGGTAATGACCACCCAGTTATCCGGCACCTGATATTCATGACCCTCAGACTGGCCAGAGATTTGTGACGAGCGCTCGCGATACTCCTGATGCACAGCGGCAGCCACTACCACCGCAATATGCGGATTATTTTGCGGCACCAGATCGGCATTAAAGCCATCGGCAAATTCTTCGGCAATAAAGTTAGTCGTTAACTCACCGGCCACAAACCGCGGATGCACCATCAGAGCATTAAGGAAGCTGATATTGTGGTTTACACCGCGAATATAATAGGCATCCAGCGCATCGACCATGCGATCAATCGCCTGGCCACGGTCATCGCCATAGGTAATCAGCTTGGAGATCATAGGGTCGTAGTGCATAGAGACTTCACCGCCCTCATAGACACCGCTATCCACACGCACGCCCTCACCCTGAGGCTCTCTGTACCCAGAGAGCCTGCCAATAGAGGGCATAAAGTTACGGAAGGGATCCTCCGCATAAACCCGCGACTCCATAGCCCAGCCGGTTAGGCTCACATCATGCTGAGCCAGAGCAAGCTTTTCACCAGCGGCCACGCGAATCATCATCTCTACCAGATCCTGACCAGTCACCAGCTCAGTCACCGGGTGCTCCACCTGCAGTCTGGTGTTCATCTCCAAAAAGTAAAAATTCATATCAGCATCGGCAATAAACTCCACCGTGCCCGCCGACTGATAGTCCACCGCCTTCGCCAGCGCACAGCTCTGCTCACCCATTTTCTGGCGGGTCGCTTCATTGAGAAATGGCGACGGCGCCTCTTCAATGACCTTCTGGTGACGACGCTGAATGGAGCACTCCCGCTCACCCAGATAAATCACATTGCCGTGGCCATCGGCCATAATTTGAATCTCAATATGCCGCGGCTGCTGAATATATTTTTCAATAAAAATGCGGGTATCGCCAAAGCTGGAGCGGGCCTCATTGGTGGCACGCTCAAAGCCATCGCGGCAGTCTGCCTCGTCCCAGGCCACGCGCATGCCTTTACCGCCACCACCGGCAGAGGCTTTAAGCATCACCGGGTAGCCAATACCATTGCTGATCTCCACCGCATGGTCGGCATCGCGCACCACATCTGTGTAACCGGGAATACAACTAACTCCAGCTTTTTCAGCAATCAGTTTAGAGGTGATTTTATCGCCCATAGACTCAATGGCTTTTTTGCCCGGGCCAATAAAGATAATCCCCGCATCGTCCAGCGCGTCGCGAAACTGGCTGTTTTCCGAGAGAAAACCATAGCCCGGATGCACTGCATCTGCGCCTGTGTCTTTGCAGGCCTGAATAATCTTATCAATCACCAGATAGCTTTGCGCAGAAGCCGCAGGGCCTATGCACACAGCCTCATCGGCCATCTGCACATGCAGGGCATCTGCATCCGCATCGGAATACACTGCCACAGTGGCAATACCCATTTTTTTAGCAGTAGCAAAAACCCGACAGGCAATTTCACCGCGGTTGGCTACTAATATTTTTTTAATTGTCATCACTTAGTCCTTAAAGCGGAATATTGCCATGCTTGCGCCAGGGGTTTTCTATGCTCTTGTTTTTGAGCATAGCCAGAGACCGAGCCACCCGCTTGCGGGTGCTGTGGGGCATAATCACATCATCTATATAGCCGCGCTTGCCGGCGATAAAGGGGTTGGCAAACTTCTGCCGATACTCCTCAGTGCGGGCATCAATCTTTTCCTGATCACCAATATCCTTGCGGAAAATAATCTCCACCGCGCCCTTCGGGCCCATAACGGCAATCTCTGCCGTAGGCCAGGCCAGATTGACATCGCCGCGCAGGTGCTTGGAGGCCATCACATCATAGGCACCCCCATAGGCCTTGCGGGTAATCAATGTCACCTTGGGCACAGTACACTCCGCATAGGCATAGAGTAGCTTAGCGCCATGCTTAATAATGCCGCCATACTCCTGGCTGGTGCCTGGCATAAAGCCAGGGACATCCACCATAGTCAGCACCGGAATATTGAAGGCATCGCAAAAGCGAATAAACCGCGCCGCCTTGCGCGAAGCATCAATATCCAGACAGCCCGCCAGCACCATAGGCTGGTTGGCCACCACGCCCACCGTAGAGCCCTCAATGCGGATAAAGCCGGTAATAATATTTTTTGCATAGCTGACCTGCAGCTCAAAAAACTCGCCCTCGTCTGCCACCTTTAAGATCAGCTCTTTCATATCGTAGGGCTTGTTGGGGTCACTGGGCACCAGAGTATCCAGCGACATATCCATGCGGTCTGCAGCATCTTCTGTGGGCCAGACCGGTGGCTTCTCGCGGTTATTGGCTGGCAGATAATTCATAAAGCGACGCAGCTTATGCAGCGCATCCACATCATTATCAAAAGCCAGATCCGCCACACCAGACTTGGTGCTGTGGGTATGGGCGCCACCCAGCTCCTCCGCAGTGACGGTTTCATGGGTCACAGTTTTAACCACATCTGGCCCAGTAACAAACATATAGCTGCTGTCCTGCACCATAAAAATAAAGTCGGTAATAGCCGGGGAATACACTGCCCCGCCAGCGCAGGGGCCCATCACCATGCTGATTTGCGGAATCACACCACTGGCCATTACATTGCGCTGAAATACCTCGGCATAGCCACCCAGAGAGGCCACCCCCTCCTGAATACGGGCACCGCCAGAATCATTGAGGCCAATCACCGGAGCACCCACTTTCATGGCCTGGTCCATTAGCTTGCAGATTTTCTCCGCATGGGCCTCGGAGAGTGCGCCGCCAAAAACAGTAAAATCCTGACTAAACACAAACACCAGGCGGCCATTAATGGTGCCGTAGCCAATGACCACACCGTCGCCAGGCACATGTTGCTGATCCATATCAAAGTCGGTGCAGCGATGCTCGACAAACATATCCCATTCTTCAAAGCTGTCTTCATCCAACAGCAGGTCTATACGCTCGCGGGCGGTCAGTTTACCTTTAGCATGCTGGGCATCGATGCGCTTTTGGCCACCACCCAAACGGGCGCGGCTGCGTTTGTCTTCTAATTGCTCCAGTATTTCTTTCATGGTTATTCCTTAATCAACTCAAGCACTTCTTCAGCAGCTACCGGGATATTGGTACCGGGCCCAAAAATAGCCGCCACGCCCTCTGCTCTTAACTGGTCGTAGTCCTTGGGCGGTATCACACCACCACAGATGACAATAATAT
>JAYPYO010000083.1:0-6701 GCA_038135995.1 Porticoccaceae bacterium | reverse complement strand
GGATGCTCAAATGCATCCATATGCAGATGGTGATGGGTATCGCCATGGAGAATAGCACCGGTGGTAATCATCTCCGTATAGAGCACGGCATGCCGACTAATCAGGCGCATAAAGTAGCGACAGTGACGATCAGTCCAGTCGAGCATGGGAGCCACGCAGAATTTTCTGTTTGGTACAGAGAGGCTGTTGGCTGTGAATGGCTCGAGCATAGTATTGGGTCGGCAAATTAAGGTCGCTAGTTTACACTCATAGTCTGGGCATGGTTAGCCTTTGTGCACCAAAACTCTCGGGTCATGGGATAGATTGCCAAGGCCGAGGGATTGAGTTAACTTTGAGCCTCACAGCTGCTGAGAAGTCATCAATAATAACAAGCAGGGCAATGCTAGTGGAACTGTCACTATTAAATACCAACCTACTCTGGAGTACTGTTTGAAGCTTATCGCTGGTCAGAGAATACTCTGCACCCTGGGCAATCTGGGCCCTGAATTTGCCAAATTACCCCTGAGGCAGTTGCGTCGAGTCTATGACAGCTATGATCAGCTTTTCGGCAGTGGCTCCAGGGCAGATGTCAGCACTCAGGATATGCAGATTCCTCTGGGTGAGGATCAGATAGGAATTAGAGTTTATCGCCCAACTGAGACTGTGCCCTCTCTGACCATGGTTTATTTTCATGGTGGCGGCTATGTGATTGGCGGGCTAGAGAGTCACCATGGTTTTTGCAACCTGTTGGCTGGCGAGGCTGGTATTAATCTGATAGCAGTGGACTACAGACGAGCGCCAGAGAACCCATTCCCCGGGCCTATAGAAGATGGTTTGGGCGCCTATAATTGGGTCATAGATCATGCCGCAGACCTGGGTATAGACAAGACTAAGATAGGGGTGGGTGGTGATAGCGCAGGGGGTAATCTTGCTGCGGTGCTGTCCCTGCAGACATTTACAGAGGCTATTTCTGGTCAGCTATCGGCGGTGCCAGCATTTCAGTTTTTACTCTATCCCTGGGTAGATATGCACAGCCAGTCAGAGTCGATCAAGCGTTACGGCAAAGGCCTGCTGCTTACCGAAAACACCATGAAGTTCTTTCGCAATAATTATTTGCTCGGGGCCGAGGATGAGGCTGTTTTGGCAACCAGCCCACTGGCCTGGAGCAGGCTGGACAATATCCCGGACAGTCTAATTGTGACCGCCGAATATGATGTTTTGCGAGATGAGGGCTTGGCCTTTGTAGATAAGCTTGTCCAGGCACAGGTTAATGTCCGCCATCAACATTTGCCCGACTGTACCCATGGTTTTATCAGTATGGGTAGACATAGCCCGGCTACCCGCAACAGATTGCAGCAAGTTGGCGCTATGCTGGCAGACTACGGGGCACAGGCCTGAACTGAGTTGCAACCCACAGCAAATGGGTCTATGAATAATGTGGTTGCTTTTGAAAGGATTCAGATGCTTATCTCTGTGAGTTTTCTTTTTATACCTGTTAAATTGTTATTAGCAAGGAACTCCGGATGGATTCATTTAAGCCCTATGACGAGATTATGTGCATTGATAAACAGCACCTGTTCTTACAAAAAATGGGCGGCAAGGAAATTGATCTTCTCTCCCATCATGCAACTCTGGCTGCCATTCAACTAAATTCCAGCGTGCCACAGATTATCCGCGGTCAGTTTAATATTGCCAAAAATATGGCTCTGTACTCCTACTTTTTTTATTCACTGGGCTCCGAGGTGCAGCTTAAGGCCTGCAGTGTTATAGAGCATGCGCTGAGAGTCAAAGCCAATAGACCGGAGCTAATGTTGCGCCAGTTACTGACCCTGGCTAATGAGAAAAACTGGCTTTCAGACTCAGGTTTTAGACACCTTGAGGCGCCCGAGCCAAAGAACGGCTATTGCAAGTCGCTTGAGCGAGTATTACCCCATTTGCGCAATGAGTCTGCCCACGGAGTGCCGCCGCTGGTATGGGACTGCATAGCCCATATCGAGCGCTGTGCTGATCTGGTCAACCAGCTATTTCCCCGCCCGCGTAAATCGAGCCGATAATTGTTGGTGTTTTGCTGCAGAGCCTTCAGCTGTATATAGATCGTTTCTTTTACTTGGTAAGACCATATTAGAGTGCACATCGAGTGGCCCTTCATCTGTGCAACAGTACCGAGAAAATTAGGCGACTGATGAGTCTTTTATAGGTGATAAAAAGCCAAGTTTTGTCTTACAGAATTAAGTTTTATAGGTTAGTCTGAACCCATAAAAACAGGTAAAAAGAGTAAGGTTATATGCTTGATTCTGGTCTAAGTCGCCGCCGATTGCTGCAGGGAGTTGGTGCAAGTTTGGGTGTCCTCGCGCTGCGCGGATTTGAAGTCTATGCCGACGAACCCTTTTATTTTACCCATGGTGTTGCAAGCGGTGACCCGCTTTCAGACCGGGTTATTCTGTGGACTCGCCTGATTCCCGGCAATGGCCGGCACGCCGAGGTGGAGTGCCAGTGGCAGGTGGCAAAAGATGCCGACTTTAAACAACTGGTAAACTCTGGTTTAGCGACCACCGGTGCTTCCAGAGACTACACGATCAAGGTGGATGCTGCAGGCCTGGCCCCTGGCAGCCAGTATTATTATCGCTTTCTGCGCGACGGTATCAGCAGTCCGGTCGGTACCACCCGCACCCTTCCAGAGGGCGATATCAGCGAATTTCGTCTCGGTGTCTGCTCCTGCTCAAACTACCCTCAGGGGTACTTTAATACCTATCGCCATATGGCCAATACCGAGTTAGATCTGGTGCTGCACCTAGGTGACTATATCTATGAGTATGCACAGGGAGTCTATGCCAACCCGGTAGCCACTGAGCAATTGGGCAGGCAGGTAGAGCCCGGGAATGAAATCCTTAGTATTGAAGACTATCGCATGCGTTATGGGCTGTATCGCACAGATGCAGACCTGCAAGCAGTGCACGCCAGGCATCCATTTATCACCGTGTGGGACGATCATGAGCTGGCCAATGACTGCTGGACTGGCGGTGCAGAAAATCACAATGAGACTGAGGGCGATTTCTCTGTCCGGGCGCGTGCAGCCAGGCAGGCCTACCATGAGTGGATGCCTATCCGTACGGCCGAGACCGGTGATCAAGCACCTATTTACCGCAGCTTTAAAATTGGCAATCTGGCTGACCTGATGATGCTCGACACCAGAATGCACGGCCGCGATCGTCCGCTAAATTATGCCGTTGATCTACCTATGCGGTCTGTTCTGTTCCATAGGGATGCGGACGCTACCCATCTGGTGGATGAGCAGCAGGCGGCTGCAGTGCCTGGTGACCAGCTACAGCGGATTAATCTACCCTTTGATTTTTCCAGTGGCAAGCCAGTGGCCATTACTGACTACGAACGTATCAAAGACCTTACGGCTGAGACATTGCCAGAGGGTTGGTACTATTTGCCCGATGCACAGAGGTTTAAAACCCAGACTTTGATTGACCCTGATCGACAGATGTTAGGAGCAGATCAAGAACAGTGGTTAGATGGTGAGTTGCAAGTCAGCAAACAGAGATCTGCCACCTGGCAAATACTGGGGCAGCAGGTATTGATGGGTAAGCTTGGGCTACCGGTGTTAACCGACGAGCAGCTTAAGCTGGAACAAACCAATGCAGAATACCGCCCAATACTGCAGATGATGCAAACATTAGCCAGGGACAATCTGCCTTTTAATCTGGATGCCTGGGACGGCTACTGGGCCTGCCGCAATAGAGTATTTACCAGCCTGATTGAGCATGGGGTTAATCCTCTGGTGCTGGCTGGCGATACTCACAATGCCTGGGCCTTCAATCTAGCCACTGATCAGGGTCAGGCGGTGGGCGTAGAAGTGGGTACTCCGGGGGTTAATAGCCCAGGGTTGGAGTACTATCTGGCAACAGAGCCCCAGGTACTTGCCAAGGCGATGAAAAATGCCAGCTCAGAACTCCATGCAGTGGATACTGCTCAGCGTGGCTGGTCAGAGCTAGTTCTCACCCCAGAGGCAGCGACCAATCAATGGCACTTTGTCAGCACGGTACTGGATAGAGAGTTCACAGTGACCAGCGCAGACAAGCAGGTATGCATGGCAGGAGACAAGAAGTTCTCTTGATAGGCTGGTGCGGTGCATGCCAAGACCGGCTACAATCGCGCCATGGCTTTTGATCACCAGTCTTTTCTTAAATCTCTGACCGGCAGACCGGGCATCTATCAGATGTTCGACGGGGAGGGAGCTATTCTCTATGTGGGCAAGGCCAAAAATCTTAAAAAGCGGGTGAGCAGCTATTTTCGCAAGACCGGCCTTACCCCCAAGACCGCTGCGCTGGTCAGACGTATCGCCAAAATTGATGTCACTGTCACTGAGACTGAAACTGAGGCATTGATTCTCGAACACAACCTGATCAAGCAGTATCGCCCGCCCTACAATATTTTGATGCGCGACGATAAAAGCTACCCCTATATCTTTTTATCCGACCGCGACCAATGGCCTCGCCTGGCTTTTCACCGCGGGCCCAAAAAGGCTAAGGGCACCTATTTTGGGCCATTTCCCTCGGTGCACGCAGTGCGCGATAGCATGAGCTTTTTACAAAAGACCTTTAAGGTGCGCCAGTGTGAGGATGTATTTTTTAAAAACCGTTCCAGACCCTGCCTGCAATATCAAATTAAGCGCTGCACTGCACCCTGTGTCGAGTTTGTCAGTTCCGAGGACTACAGTGCAGACGTAGAGCTCACCAGACTTTACCTGGACGGTAAGGCCGATAAAATCCTCAAGCAGTTGGAGCGGGATATGGAGGCGGCCTCTGCCGAGCTACAGTTTGAAAAGGCCGCTGAGTACCGCGATCAAATCTCTGCACTGCGCACAGTCCAGGCTCAACAGATGATTGAAAAGGGCAAGGGCACCATAGATGTGGTCGCTGGTGCGGTAACCAATGGCCAGGCCTGTGTGCATATGCTCTATATTCGCCAGGGTCGAATCCTTGGCAGCCGCAGCTATTATCCGCAGGCGCCCCTGGCGGAAGAGGTGTCAGAGCTACTGGGCGAATTCTTGCCTCATCTGTATCTGGATGGTGGCGGCCGGCCAGATTTACCCAAAGAGATTCTGGTCAACGCACCTGTTGATGGGACCCAGGCTCTCTGTGAGGCACTGCAAAACAGGGTGGGGCGCAATATTGAAATACGCGATTCAGTGCGCGGCTTCAGAGCCAAGTGGGTCGAGCTGGCTCAGCGTACCGCGGAGCAAAATTTAACCGCCAGGCTGGCATCTAAAAAAACCATAGAACAGCGCTTTGAGTCATTGCGCGATACAGTTGGTTTGGAGCAGACGCCGCAGCGATTAGAGTGCTTTGATATCAGCCATAGCAGTGGCGAGGCGGTAGTGGCCTCCTGTGTGGTCTTTGATTCCAATGGCCCACTCAAGAGTGATTACCGGCGTTTTAACATAGATGGCATTACTGATGGTGATGACTATGCCGCCATGGAACAGGCAATTCGTCGCCGCTACACCAGGCTGATGAAAGGTGAGGGCAAGTTGCCCGACATACTGCTGATCGACGGCGGCAAGGGACAGATAGGTATTGCTAAAAATGTGCTGGCCGATCTGGGTGTAGTTGGCGTGATGGTGCTCGGCGTGGCCAAAGGGACCACCAGAAAGCCCGGTATGGAAACCTTAATCCTGGCAGATCAAAACAATAAGGTGATTGCCCGGCCTCAGCAGGCAGCCCTGCATCTGATTCAACAGATTCGCGATGAGGCACACCGCTTTGCGATTACTGGTCACAAGGCCAGGCGAGATAAAAAACGCCGTACCTCACCTCTGGAAGGTATTCCCGGAGTAGGCCCCAGCCGACGTCGAGATTTACTCAAGCATTTTGGCGGTATTGGCGAGGTCAAGAAGGCCAGTGTTGCGGATTTAATGAAGGTTGATAATATAAACAAAAAGGTAGCTGAAGCTATTTACAGTGCCCTGTACAATGAGTAACTTGACGGCATCCAGTTGCCAATAATTATGGAAAATTTGAATAGTTTATGTGGAATCTACCCAATATCCTGACACTGATACGTATTGCTCTAATTCCGGTGTTTATTGTTGTCTATTACCTACCCTGGGAATGGCATCACTTTGCCTCAGCCGCCATTTTTGGTCTCGCCGCACTGACCGACTGGGTGGATGGTTATCTGGCACGCAAGCTTGATCAGGTCACCCCCTTTGGCGCCTTTTTGGATCCAGTTGCAGACAAGCTGATTGTAGTTGCAGCACTGGTGCTGCTGTTGGAAGTGCACTCAACGCCTTGGTTTGCGCTGCCAGCGATCGTTATTATTGGCCGCGAGATTGTTATATCTGCTCTGCGGGAATGGATGGCAGAGCTGGGTTCCAGAGGCAGTGTTGCCGTCTCTATAATGGGTAAGATAAAAACCTGGGTGCAGATGGCAGCTGTTGCCATATTGCTACTGGCCAAGCCAGAGCAAGAGTTGCTTACCAATGTTGGCTTTGTAGCTATTTATGCAGCTGCCATCATGACTCTGTGGTCTATGGTGCAGTACCTTGTGCTCGCCTGGCCTCAATTAAGTGCTGAGGCCGAGAAGTAGTTGATTTATTGCTGGTAATCCCTAGAATAGCGGCCTCTCAATCAGCACCGACTCTGGGGCTGTTGGAAGTTTGAAATGAAGTGTCTTTACTAAGGCGCCGTAGCAAAGTGGTAATGCAGTGGACT
>JAYPYO010000082.1:0-6729 GCA_038135995.1 Porticoccaceae bacterium | reverse complement strand
TACCAATCACATCCATAAGATAGGCCGGCCCCATTGGCAGTCCCCAGGCTTCCATCACCTTATCCACCTGCTGGAAGTCTGCACCCTCTTTGAGCAGAATCTCAAGACCAAAGGTCATGGCGAAGAGAACGCGATTGACCAGAAATCCCGGACAATCATTGACCACAATAGGTTTCTTGCCCAGACCCAGAGCATAGTTGCATACCGCCGCTATAGTTTTATCTGAGGTTTTTTCGCCGCGAATAATCTCCACCAGTTTCATCGCATGGACCGGATTAAAGAAATGCATACCACAGAAGTTATCTGGACGGGTCAGGGATTCAGCCAGACGGTTAATACTAATAGTTGAGGTGTTGGAGGTAATGATCGCAGCAGAGGAAACCTGAGACTCTATTGCAGGCAGCACCTGCTTCTTAACCGATTCAAGCTCCACCACTGCCTCAACCAGTAGGTCGCAATCAGCAATCGCCTTGTCATCAAGGGTAGGCGTTATTCTAGCGAGAATCTGAGCTGCGCCCTCTTCATTAAGCTTGCCTCGCTTGACCGACTTACCCAGCAACTTATTAGCCTCGCTGATCCCCAGCTCCAGCGCTGGCTCGGCAATATCCTTCATCACCACAGGAAACCCTCTGACCGCATTTTGGTAGGCAATGCCTCCTCCCATAATACCAGCGCCTATTACTCCAGCCTGGGCAACAGGCGACAGTTTCTCACCCAGAGCCACAGCATAGCCTTTGGCGGCTTTGGCAATAAACTGTTCATTCAGAAACAGCCCTACCAGAGCGCGGGCCTGAGGGGTCTGTGAAATCTCGTAAAAGGCCAGGTTCTCCATTGCAATGGCCTGATCCCGACCCACATTCGCTGCTTGGGTCATTAACTCAACCACCTTTAAGGGCGCCGGATAATGATTGCCCCCTGAACCCTGAACCATCGCCTGAAACTTGGCAGATAGACCGCTGATCTCCTCTGGAGCCTCCGACAGCGCACTCAGTTTCTGAGCGCGCCGGGCGCTGAAATCCAGGCTGCCATTAGCCAGCTCTGCCAGCAAGCCCAGCGAGGCTTCTCGCAGCGACTCTGGGGCTACAACAGCATCAACCGCACCTGCCGCCAATGCCGCCTCAGGCTGTTGCTGCTGGCCAGAAGTGACCCATTGCACGGCAGTAGAGAAGCCAACTAGGCGCGGCAATCGCACTGTGCCACCCCAGCCGGGCAAAATACCCAGACCGGTTTCAGGTAGGCCTACCGCAGCATTTGAGGCGATAACTCTGCTATCGCAGGCCAGACAGACCTCAAACCCACCGCCGAGGGCAAAGCCATTAATGGCCGCCACTGAGGGAAAGGGCAAATCTTCGATCTGGGAGAAAATCCCGTTGGCGTGCTCAGCGCCCTGTAAAAACTCCTGTTTGAGAGCAGCAAACATCTGGGTGAATTCACTAATATCCGCGCCCACCACAAAGACCGACTTGCCGCTGGTCAGCAACAGGCCACGAACATTCTCAGCACCCTCTACTATATTTACGGCCTCTTGAAGCTCACCCAGAGTTTCCTGATTAAATTTGTTGACTGAACCAGATTGGCTATCAAAGTTAATTTCGACAAATCCATTTTCAATGGCTTTAAGGCTTAGGGTTTTTCCGTTATACATAGAGGTATCCAATGGGGTTTATTTTGCTGTGATCTGCATTCTAACTTTGTTAAAACTTTAGTCTATGATTTACTGCAAACTAATTTCCAGTATCAAAAATAGTAGGTTAAATTGACCATGAGTCTGCGGCAAACAATGCAAGCTGAACAGCAACTAAAGACTCTCTACGATCAATCTAGGGACTATGCTTTTGAGTATGCGGAGGCAGTTGCAGATCGTCGAGTATTTCCAAGCCAGCAGGCTCTAGCAGACCTGGAGACTTTTGTGGAAAATATGCCGAGCAACAATGGTGATGCCGGCAGTATCCTCCAGCAACTTCATCAATATGGTTCACCTGCATCTGTGGCGCAAACCGGTGGCCGCTATTTTGGTTTTGTTAACGGCGGCGCACTTCCCGTGACCCTGGCCACCAAATGGCTAACCGATTTTTGGGATCAAAACACGGCTCTGCAGGTGATGTCTCCTGTCACCTCCAAGCTGGAAGAAGTCTGCGAGCGCTGGCTACAGCAGTTATTGGGTTTGCCGGAAGCTACAGCAGCGGGGTTTGTCAGTGGCACCTCCTCAGCAATATTCTGTGGTCTGGCTGCCGCACGATGGCGCCTTTTCGCCAATCAGGGCTGGGACTTTAATACACAGGGGCACAATGGTGCACCACAGATTCGTATTATAGCCGGCCGTCAGAGCCACGGAGCCGTGATCAAGGCCATTGCCCTGCTTGGATTTGGGCTGGACAATATTGAATGGGTTGAGGCCGACGATCAGGGTCGTATTATTGCTGATCAAATGCCAGCCCTGGATAGTAGGTGCATTATTTTACTGCAGGCGGGCAATGTTAACTCTGGAGCCTTTGATCCCTTCGAAGATATCTGTAATAAAGCTAATGCTGCAGGCGCCTGGGTTCATATTGATGGTGCTTTTGGTCTCTGGGCTGGCGGGACAGAGCGACTTAAACATCTGACCCAGGGTATGGAAAAAGCCCATTCCTGGTCTGTAGATGGCCATAAAACATTAAATACTCCCTACGACAGCGGGATTCTGCTGTGTCGCGACAAAGACGCACTAATTACTGCACTGCAAGCCTCCGGTGACTATCTGACCTCAAGCTATGGCGATAAGCGCGATGGCATGATGTATACCCCGGAAATGTCGCGAAGAGCCCGAGCTGTGGAGCTGTGGGCGGCGCTTAAGTATCTTGGCAAATCCGGTGTCGATGAGCTTGTCTATGGCCTGCATCAGCGAGCAGTGCAATTTGCCGATGAGCTTAGGGCGGCGGGCTTCGATATTCTCAATGATGTGGTGTTTAATCAGGTAATCGTATGGCCGAACCCTGAGGATAAGATTACCCAGCAAATTCTTGACCATATACAGGCGTCCGGAGAATGCTGGATGGGCAGCTCGATCTGGCAGGGTAAAAAGGTGATTCGTATCAGTGTCTGCTCCTGGGTAACCAGCGAACAGGACATCAGCCGGTCTGTAGCGGCTTTTGTTGAGGCCAGACAGGCTATTTGCGCAAAATAATGACGTCGCTGCCTATAAACTCAACACTGGCACTCCAGGCTGTGGCTAAATAATCAAAGGTCGATTTGGAAAAAAAGCTGATATGGGTAGGGTCATTTTTATAGTGCCAGGCGGCAAAACCACTGTGGTCTGTCACCAGTTTAGTCATTAATCCCAGATAGCCCCCGGGGCGGAGTATTGCCCACAGCCTGTTCAATTCCTGCCTTGGACTGGCCAGGTGCTCCACTACTTCAGTGCTGGTAATAAAATCGTATTGGCCCTTTAACACCTGGGGATCATCTGCATAGTAGAGATCATAAACAGACATTTGATAACCCTGTTCCGCCATCATCACTGAAAGCGTCGGCCCTGGCCCGCAGCCGAAATCCAGCCCCTGACTCTGGGGCGCAATAAGCTTTGTCAGAGGCTTGGTTAACCGGCTGAGGAACTTGCGATAATTGTGATCATCGGGGGAATTCTGATGATGATCATAGATGGCTTTCTCTGCTTCTGGACTCAGGTGTTGATCACTGGTTACAAACACCAGACGACATCGGAGGCAACGCAGATAGCGTCTAGTCTGATCCTCAGCATAGGGTTTTGCTCCTACGGTCAGACACAGGGGGCATGTAATCGCGCTGCCCTGTTGTAATCCCATAGTCGGATCTAGGCCAGCTTTAGGGGCAGAGCACTGAGGCGCTTACCAGTTGCTCGGTAGACCGCATTAGCCACAGCGGGGCCCACCGGCGGCAGCCCTGGTTCACCTACGCCAGTCGGAGGTTTGTCACTATCTACAATGATTACATCAACCGCAGGTGCCTCATTCATACGCAGAATTTTATAATCATGGAAGTTACTCTCCTTTACTGCGCCTTTGTCAATCTGAACATCACCGTACAGCACTGCGGTCAGGCCATACATTATGGCCCCCTCTACCTGGGCGCGCACAATATCCGGATTGACCACCTGGCCACAGTCTATGGCACAGAGCATGCGGTGAACGCGAATCTTACCCTGCTCAACCGAAACTTCTGCAGCCTGGGCAACGTAGGATTGAAAAGAGCCGTGGGCCGCAATACCTATATGCCGGCCAGCACCAACCTCCCAGCTTTTAAGCCGCTGCTCAATAGCCTCAAGAGTGCCCAGTAGCCGCGGATTGCCCTGTAGATTACGCCTGCGAAATTCTATGGAATCCAGCCCAACCTGCTCGGCCAGCTCATCCATCACCGTCTCTTTGGCAAATGCCGTAAACGAATGGCCCACGGAACGCCACGCCGCCAGAGGCAGCCCATGATTAACTGACACATGACGGAGACGGTTATTAGGGAAATCGTAGTCAGCAACCAGCCCTTCAACACCAGAACCATCTATAATCCAGCCGTCATAGAGACTCTCCAGTGCGCTCACCGCCATTTTATTCACCAGCTCTGGAGTACCGGTAAACACACCGGGCAATAGGCCGGCAATGGCATGGGGAGTCAGGTCGCCACCGGCCCTGGCAGCATCCCAGGCGGTTACCAGACCCTGGGAGTCTACAGCCCCATGAATCTTCATAATAGACGCCTGTCGATACCAGCCATTCTTAATATCATCTTCTCTGGTCCAGATCAGTTTAATCGTCTTGTCCGTTGCCACTGCTACCTGAGTGGCTTCCGTGACATGACTCAAGTATGTTCTGCGACCAAAGCCACCACCAGAAAATAGCGAGTGAACGGTAACCTTTTCCACCGGTAACTGCGCATGTCTGGCAACCAGGCCCCGAGCTGTGCTGGGGCTTTGGGTCCCTGCCCACAGCTCAGCCTCACCGTTGGCAATTCGTACTACAGCATTAACCGGCTCCATCGGCGCATGAGCCAGATAAGGGGTCCAGAACTCTCGATCCACCTGCCTGGATGCTGTCTCCAGGCCCTCTTCTATACTGCCCTGGCCTTGTGTATCGCCCTTTTCACCATCTATGGCAGCTTGATAATCGGCCTTGATTTGGTTGGAGCTATAGTTCGCAAGCTGTGGCTGGTTCCAAGTAACTTGGAGTAAAGCAATGGCTTTTTTGGCCTGCCAGAAAGACTGAGCCACTACAGCTATACCTGAATCAATCTGCACAATATCTGTGACACCAGTGGTGGCTCGGGCTGCACTATCATCAAAGGATTTCACCTTGCCACCGGCTACTGGACTACGGCTAACCAGCGCGTAATGCATATCCGGGAGATCTATATCAACACCATAGACCGCTGTGCCAGTAGACTTTGCCATGGCATCATTTCTGGCAATTTCCCGACCTATATATTTGAAGTCTGCCTTAGCTTTTAAAGGGCTGCCAGCAGGTAATTCCAGAGTTTGTGCGGTAGCAATAAAGTCGCTATAGGGGTATGCCCTGCCATTACTAAAAATATAGCCATTTTCAGTAGTTAATGAACTGGCAGGTACACCTAAATCCTCGGCGGCGGCGTTGAGCAAAAGTACTCTGGTATCAGCAGCAACCTGGCGCAAGGGCAAATAATGAACCCGCAGGGACGAGCTGCCACCTGTGCCCTGCACGCCGTATTCTGGGTGTTTATAGTCATGGTGCACAGAGGCAAACTCTACCTGAATCTCCTGCAGTGGCACATCCAGCTCCTCGGCAACCAGAGTGGTAAGCCCCATGTAGACTCCCTGACCCATCTCATCTCTGGGACTATAAAATATAATCTGATTATCTGCGGTAAGCTGAATATAAGCATTGGGGCTTATTGCCCCTTCAGTGGGGGTCACCGCAGGCGCGTTGTTTCCCGGCATAGCCACATAGCCTATTAGCAGGCCACCTCCTACGATGCCCGTGGTTTTAAGAAAGCCACGTCGGGTCAGTTTAATGCCGCTCATGCCTGTACTTCCTCTGACGTAGCCACTGGATTAGCCAACTGGACTGCACCGGGCTCGCTCTGCTCTGCGACAGTCAAAATGGCGGCTTTAATTCTTGGATAGCAGCCACAGCGGCAGATATTACCGGCCATAGCTTCCTCTACCTGGGCTTCACTGGGGTTGGGGTTTTCATTGAGCAGAGAGGCGGCAGTCATTATCTGGCCTGATTGACAGTAGCCGCACTGAGGCACGCCCTGATCTGTCCAGGCCTGCTGCAGCGGGTGTAGATTATCTGGAGTGCCCAGACCCTCAATTGTAGTGATACTTTTACCAGCCACGGCAGCCACAGGCATTACGCAGGTGCGCTGGGCCCTGCCGTCTATATGCATGGTGCAGGCACCGCACTGGGCCATTCCGCAACCAAACTTAGAGCCCTTTAGCTTAAAGTTGTCTCTTATTACCCACAGAAGCGGAGTATCCGGCTCAACATCGGTATGCACTGGGTTACCATTTAGACTGAATTCGATCATTACTAACTCCGGGTTGGATCGCGTTGACCGCATTATAGCATGTCGCATGACATGCTATAATGCTTTTTACTTTAATGCCCATTTTACGAGATAAGCGAGGATAAGTATTACAACAATTAAAATTAGCGGATATCATGAATTCGCATTGACGCAAACCGGCTCTGTCAGTATTATGCGCGCTCTCGAAAGAGACCGCATGGAGACACATTCGGGGATTAG
>JAYPYO010000081.1:0-6790 GCA_038135995.1 Porticoccaceae bacterium | reverse complement strand
ATCTGATCCATAGAGAGCTCAGTGTGATGCCAGTGACCGCCGGTCACATGGTAGTGGTTTTCAAGATCTTCGGGAGTCAGTAACTCTGCATGCAGTATCTGCTTGCGAATATTCGGGGCGTACTGAGCAATGCTGTCAATTACCAGTTCGCGCAGCTTGGTGCGGGCCCGATCTGTCCAACCGCCCTTGAGGCTGTGAGGCACATACATCACATGGGCCGAGAGCACATGCTTGCCCTCTGGCGCCATGGAGCGATCCTTAAAGCTGGGCAGCACAATTTCCATCACCGGCTGTTTGGGGCTCTCACCGTATTTGGCATCATCAAAAGCAAATTCAATACTGTCCATCTCGGGGGCAATAATCATGCGCCCATCGGGAATATCAATGCCGGTAAAATTAGGCTCGCCATCCAGGGCCAGATGCAGTTTGGCTACATAGCCATCACAGCGCAGGCGATTAATTCGGTTGGTAAATTCAATTTCCAGATATTTGGCACCCACCAGCTGCAGGAAAGTGCGCTTGGGATCTGCGGATGAGACAACCCGGCGAGCAGTTATTTGAGTGCCATCTGCGAGCTCAATTCCTGTTGCCGACAGCCCATTGCTATCGCCGTTAATGGTAATTTTTGCCACAGGCGAAGCAACTCGCACCTCACCGCCGGCATTGGCAATCACATGGTGCAGCGCATAGATCAGACTTTCGATACCGGCTTTGGGAATACAGGGCGCCCCCAAATGCTCACCACTCATGCGATAGAGCATGGCCAACACCGTGGCATTGGGTGAGCGCGGCGCCATTTTGGAACCAATTAAACCATCCCAACTGAGCACCGCTTTTAGCAGATCACTGTCAAAGTTTTCATCCATCAGGTCCCGGGCAGGCAAGGTAGCAACGCGCATAAACTCGCCCATATCCTCTTTACCCAGCAGACGCAGCTTTAGCCCTAGCTGTGCAAAGGTCATTAGATCACCCAGCTTCTGACTGCCAATACGGGGCATGGTTTTTAACCAGAATGGCGACAGCATTTTGGCAAAACGCTCTAGCAGTTGCAGATATTCTTTGTAGCTCTGAGCATCCTTGTCAGAAACGCCTCGGAGGCGATCACCACTGAGCACCACATGCTTGCCACTGAGATCCAGCCCCACCGTTGGCATAGGTGAGCCCGGTTTATATCCATGCTCAAACAGATTCAGATCATCAATAATTTGTGGAGAAAAATGGCTGAGGCTGTGGGCCACAGAGACTTTGTAGCCAGAGTAAAACTCTCTGGTAGAGGCCAGCCCTCCCAGCGTATCTGATGCCTCCAGCACCAGTACCGACTGACCTTTTTTGGCCAGATATGCGGCACAGACCAGGCCATTGTGGCCGGCGCCGATAATAATATTGTCGTATTGTTGCAAAATGACTCTCTCGTTAGGTCAAAAAACATTTAATCGCAGACTAGACTTCAGCCCGACAGGCAACCACCGCGCCTATACGCCTAGAACCTGCACTGCGGATTTGAAAACCAGTAAACAGCACTCAGGCTGCCTGATTAGCCTCAATAATTTCCTTGCGCCAGGCGCGCATATTCATCTCAATGGCGACAAAGCCTGCAATCCATACAAACTCGTCCCAGGCAAACATATAGTGGCCCAGAGATATCCAGAAAATAATCGCCAACCACAGCATCCCATAGAGCAGAAATTTAATTCTTGCCAGTGTTGAAAGTATCCGCCCCTCTGCAACACCGCGGTCCTGAACCCATACCGTAATCTCGATACAGAAAAGAATCAGCAGCCAAACTATTGCTTCAATTAAGTCGACCCAGGCCAGTTGTAGCTCGATACCCAACCCCGCCCTGTCTTCCACAATAAAAAATGTCGGCGGATCTATATAGTAAAACTGATTAGCGGTTGATAGATTCGCACAGTTGTCCGCTGTTATCTCGGTATACACCAGGTTATAGGCATAGGAGACATCCTCGCCTACCAGTTGGCAAAGACTACTGACTCCCTCTATCAAAACTGCACTATTTAAATCCTGGACATAGACTGAATAGGCGTAGAGGGTATGACCCAGACTGATATAACAGACAACACGGATAAACTGCATAAGCAGAGCCTGCCGCCGGGACAGTGAGTTATCCGCAAGCAGATAGGTTTCCATCTCAAATAGAACCAGTAGTGCAATCCAGGCGCTTTCATCAATGGTCACGGCGAACGCCCTGGTCCAATCTAAAAATGTGCTGCCTGCATGTAAAGTATGTCCAGAGGTCACCCAGTCCATAGCAACGTACTGGACAAAATTGATCAGCAGCAATGTGTAGACCACAACTTTGATACGCAGACGCAACGCAGGCGAAACATCTTTTAACTGACCCAAAGTGGCACTGATCACTGAGCTTTATTCTCCTAAAAAGCCTGGGGCGGCGTTGCCACTCGTCTTGGATGTACCCAGAAAGGCTGCGTGGACACTGAGCACTGAGCCCAGGTGGCGCGCCATTCCAGCTCTTTCTGGTAGTAAATTTCTGCCCAGATTTGCCTGGGAGGCAAACCATTGCGATATTCAATGTCGGCCATACAGACATTGGTTTTAAGAATCGGCGACCAGCTATGTGACTTGATGGTGCCTATGCGCTTACCGTTTTTGGCATCGTATAAAAATGAATCCGCTGGCGGTTTATTGCCCTCGACCTGCAGCTTGACCAGTGACCGCTTTACCGGCTGGCTGTGCTCATGGGCCAGCGCCCTCTTCCCAGTGAAGTAGGGCTTATTAAAATCTACCAGCCAGCCGAGACCCAGCTCGTAGGGAGAGCGGTCATGGTCTGCCCTTATAGTAGATTCTGCAGTATTAAAATCATCGCCCGGCATAATAAACCCGGCTTCAATACGCACCATCTCCAGTGCCGACAGGCCTATGGTACGAATATCAAACAGCCCATTATTTTTGAGCGCAAAGATGGCATCCCAGAGAGCCAGCCCATAAGCGGGATCAACCCAGAGCTCATAACCCAGATCACCGGTAAAGCCGGTGCGTGAGATCATGACCTCAAAGCCGTTTAATGAGCACTGATGAATACCAAAGGGTTTAAGCTGCTCCAGTCCGGTCAGGCCTGCGGCGCTGAGTACCGAATACGAGGTTGGGCCCTGCACCGACAGTGCTGCAATCTGATGGGTCTCTTCCTCGATATGCACATCCATACCCAGACTGGATAGCAGCAACCAGTCAAGCTGATGATGCTGGGCACAGAGGCGATACTCCCCCTGCTGAAGATGGAAAAGAGTGCCGTCGTCCAGCACCTTGCCCTCGTCGTTGCACCAGATCACATAGGTTACTCGCCCGGGCTTGAGGCTGCTGATATCCCTGGTCACCAGGCGATTGAGAAACTTTGCCGCGTCCGGGCCACTGATCCGATATTTCTCCATAGGTGTCAGATCCATCACCGAGCAGGTGCTGCGAATAGCAAAGTACTCAGAGGCTAGCTGATCGCAAACTCTGGGGGTCTGATAGCCATTCCAGGACATCCAGTTTTGTATGGGGCAGTGTTCCACCATGCGTTCATAAAATGGCGTCGGCTGCAACACCTGGCGAAAATCTGGCTTGGGAGTTAAATCCAGTGGCTCAACAGACATCAGGAACCTCCCCTGGCCATGGCTATTATTCGCTGTGCCGCATTGTGGCCGGGAATACCAGTCACACCACCGCCCGGGTGAGCCGCGGCACCGCAGAGAAACAGGCCATCAACAGGCGTGTCATATTGGGCTGCGCCATGAATTGGGCGCATCATAAATAACTGGTCAATGGCCATTTCACCATGGTGCCAATGGCCACCGGCAATATGATATTGATTCTCAATATCCACCGGCGTCAGTATTTCTCGCGCGAGGATTTGGCTGGCAAAGCCCGGCGCATACTGCTCGATAGTCTCGATCACTCGCCCGATAAATGCCTCTCGGCCCTGATCCCAACCCTGTTTCAAGGTATAGGGCGCAAAGGATGCGGATACAGACATCACATGATGGCCCGCTGGTGCCAGCGAGGGATCGGCAATACTGGGGATAGTGATTTCCAATATTGGATATTCAGAGAACTCGCCGTATTTAGCATGATTAAAGGCATGTTCTACATAGCGCAGACTGGGCGCTACCAGTAGCCTCTGCCCCAGAGCCTCCGCCGGGAGAGCATTGATTTCTGGCAGCCCCTTCAGGGAAAAGTGCAGCTTGGCCACATTGCCCTTACTGCGAATACTGTTAACCCTGTGCACAAACATGGCATCCAGCTCTGCACTGTCTACCAGGTCTAAGAAGGTTGTTTTGGCATCTGCATTGGAGACCACAATATCGCCATCAATACGCTCTCCGCACTGCAGCTCAACACCGCGGGTCACACCGTCGGTCACCAGAATACGTGCCACAGCGGCATCAGTGCGCAGGCTGACACCAGCATTCAATGCTGCCCGCTCAAGTGCACTGACCACCTGACCCATGCCGCCAGAGGGCAGACTGGCCTGACTATGGGTTTCACCCCAAAGTCGATGCAGATAAGTCAGCACAGAATTTGGCGTACGCGGGCCCATATGCTGGCCCAGCACTGCATCCACAGCAATCGCGCCTTTGAGAAGTGGGCTGTCGATTACCTCATTGAGCACATCGTAAATATTAATGCCGCCGATGCGCAGAAATTCGCGCATGGACTCTTTGCCCAGGCCAAAGCGCAACTGCCAACCCAGTTTGGCCAATGTGGTCTTGTCTTTACCATCCATATTCTTGAGTCGCGGCGGCTTATTGAGCATTAGTGGCTGCAGTGCTTTGGCGTACTGGATAAAGTCGGTTTTAAACTGGCGATAGGCAGCAATATCACTAGCAGACAACCCCTCCCCTGAAACCTCAGAGTGACCCAGGTGAAGATGCTGCCCTGCTGTATCCAGAGCAATGGTCTCCACTGGCGTACCAGTGTCCAAGCCAAAAGCATCCAGCTTTAGATCCCTGCGCACCTTGGGACTCAGAGAGTGAAGAATATGGGCCAGCCCGGAGACCTGATAACCATCGGCAAATTCACGGCTGCCCGCGGCACCGCCAATTTGATCTCTGGCTTCAAGTATCGCAACCTGATAACCGGCCCGAGCCAGATAAGTGCCACAGACCAGACCATTATGACCAGCGCCAATAATCAGTACTTTTTTGCTGCTGCCGCCAGAGCCAGCCGGGGACAATGGTTTAGTCATCGCCAAAGTCCTCCGGCGTTGTATCTTTCTTGCCAAGATCCAGCAGTATCTCCCGCGCTGAGTTGGCGCCCGGAGCACCCATTACACCGCCGCCCGGATGGTTGGAGGAGCTGCACATATACATATTTTTTACCGGGCCCCGATACTGGGCATAACCCGGGAATGGCCGGTTAAACATCAGCTGATCCAGGGTTAATTCTCCCTGAAATATATTGCCCTCGGTCAGGCCCACTTCGGCCTCCAGCTCCCGGGGGGTACGAATCTCTGCATGCAATATCAAATCTTTAAAGTTGGGACTGTAATCGGCGATCTGGTTGATCACAGTGTCGCCAAAGGCATCGCGCTTGGCATCGGTCCAGCCACCCTCCACCTCTGCCGGGCAGTACTGCACAAACACCGACATCATATGCTTGCCCGGAGGCGACATACTGGGGTCGTACTGGGTGGGAATTACCATATCCACATAGGGATCTGCAGACCAGCGATCGTCCTTCCAGTCATCAAAGGCTCGTTCGAGACGCTCAAGGCTATCGGTAAAGTGCATATGCCCAAGGGTCAGTGGCGATCCTTTGGGAATGGCGGGAAATTCCGGCATACCATCAAGGGCAATATTGACCTTGCCGGAGGAGCCACGAATTTTGAAGTTCTTTGCCCGGTGAATTAGGTCATCTGGCACATCATTGGCGTCCATGACATTGAGGAAGGTACGTTTGGCATCCAAGTTGGACACCACCACCTTAGCTGACACCGCTTCACCAGAGGCCAGCACGACACCAGTAGCCTTGCGGCCCTTAACTTGGATTTTGCGCACCTCGGCATTGGTGCGAATCTCACCCCCAAAGGACTGCAATGAAGAGGCAATAGCCTTGGATACAGACCCCATACCACCGCGGGCAAAACCCCAGGATCCTACATTGCCATCAACATCGCCCATAGCATGGTGCAACAACACATAGGCTGTACCAGGCGAGTAGACTCCCAGCCCAGTGCCAATAATGCTGCCACCAGAGAAGTGGGCCAGAATAATATCGCTCTCAAAATACTGCTCCAGATACTCCGCAATAGACATGGTAAAGAAGCGGATAAATTCGTAAATCTGGCTCTCTGTCAGGCTATAGAATTGCTTGAGAAGATAGGCGAACTCCATGGCATCGCGCATTCTGAAGGAAGCGGGGTCCGGCGGCGTACGCAGCAAAAAGCCACGAATTAGTCGGCACCATTTCATCAGGTCTGCATCAAAGCGAATGGCTGCATCGGCATCGCGCTTGGAGTGGCGCATAATTTCCCGACGCCTGATGTCCGACTGGTGGTAACTGCCAAAATGATCGCCGTTTTGCATCAGCGAGACACTGCCTTGAAGAGGTACAACCTCCAACCCATGACGGCCTAGGTTTAGGGCCTGGTAGATCTCTGGACGAAACAGACTGCAGACATAGGAACAGTTGGAGTACTTCCAGCCCTGGTGCAACTCCAGACTGGCAGTGGCGCCGCCCACATAGTCATTCTTTTCCAACACCACCACATCGAGACCCGCCTTGGCGAGAAAAGCCGCATTGGTCAAACCATTGTGACCAGCTCCGATAA
>JAYPYO010000080.1:0-6970 GCA_038135995.1 Porticoccaceae bacterium | reverse complement strand
ATTGCCCAGTGGATTGGTCAGTGGGCCTGGGTGATCGCCCCCTGGTTCTGGATTATTCTCTACGACCCCAACTGGTTTGAGTCTGCCACTGAGGGCGCCAGAACCCTTTCTATCTGGGTAGCTGGTATCTGTATGAGCCTGGCTTTAGTGCCGGCAATTTTTTGTACCTTTAATAATACCGCTGAGGATGACAATAAATCAGCAGCTAGCCAGGATACACTGATGGACAGTGTCCGGGACTTTGGTCGCGGTATTATGACCACGCTGCGCAACAGAGCTTTCCGAAAAATCTGCCTCGCCACCTTCTTAGTATTTAATGCCTTCCAGGTTATCGCAGCTTTCTCCTGGTTTATTATTGTCTATTACATGAATGCTGGCGATCCGGTTGCAGCTGGTGTCTGGCCTACATTATTTGGGTCTGTAGGCGCCCTGTTCACATGCTTTCTGGTGATTCCTGTGGTCAACTGGTGTGCACAGCGCTATGGCAAGCTAAATACCTTTATGGCCTCGCAATCCGTTTCTCTGTTGGGTTATATCTTTCTGTGGTGGGGCTTCTCACCAGAGAATCCCTGGATGATGTTTATCCCTCTGCCTCTGTTCTCCTTTGGTATTGGTGGCCTGTTTACCATCATGATGTCCATGACTGCAGACATCTGTGATATGGACGAACTGGAGACAGGCGAGCGCCGTGAGGGCACCTTTGGCGCTATCTACTGGTGGATGGTGAAGTTTGGTGCCGCTGTTGCTGGTGCTGGTTCAGGCCTTATACTCAGCTTCATTGGCTTTGATCAGAGTGTTGCTGTACAGAGTACAGAGACTCTGGCTATGTTGCGTCTGAGCTATATTTTGATCCCCTGCATTGGTACCAGTATTGCTATCTTTGTGATGCGCAACTATGACCTGGACGAGCAGAAAGCCAATGAGATTCGCGCTCAACTGGATGCCCGCGCCGCTGCCAGATAAAACGTACCAGCGGCCGAGTAATCTCGGCGCACAAAAAAGCCGCCTGGTCAGGCGGCTTTTTTGTTGTTCAACAGAGTGCGTCCTGTTTATTCCAGCCCAGGCTGTAACGCCACCAGAATACTGCTTATAGTCCCTTTCTTATCAAAAATAGCCATTGATAGATCAGCGTCTATGCAGTTACCAGAGATGGTCTCACTACTACCATCTGCAAAACGCAGCTCAATTGAAGTCTGCTCTGCCAGACTGTAGATCACGGGCACCTGACAGTAGGTAAAGCCCAGTTGCCCAGCTTCCAGAGGCAAGGACTTCTGTTCGCCATTGATGTCAAAGTAAACAAGGGTATCTGAACCAGATAGAAACTCGGACTTTCTAAGAATAAACGGATTAAAGGTAACAGAGCCTTTAACTACCGAGACACCCAATTCTTGCAAACGAGAAATTACCTCTTCTTTAACCTGCCCGGTCATACCAGGTTGTTTGGCACCTGCAAAACCCGGGGTATGAGAGTACGGATCTGTGGGGAAGGCACCATAGTTGTCTGGCGTTTTATTAAAGCCGATCCCAGAACGGATATCGAAGTAGCAATCCGCTAAACGCCCCATGGTCACTGAATCGCAGTTTTGCTCCAGACCTTTCTGGAAGCTTTCCAGCGCCGCCAACAACAACTTGGATACCATATGCCAGTAGATCGAACCCAGCCCTTCATAGGCATACATTCCGCCAGAGCGACCCGTAAACTGACGATGGTTGAATACCGATTCGAAGATTTCTTCCACCAGCGCCTGATCCTGAGCAACCAAATCGGCATAGCCATTATCAGCCAAAGACTGCATAGCTGACTGTGCACTCACCACATTATTGAAGGCGCCATTAAAGTAATAGCCACCCTGCGAATCAGACTCAATCAGACTGCTATCACCAGCGGATATCAGGGCCTGCAGCAGAGAAGAGCGCTGCACATCTGCCTGTGGAATAATATTTTTATCCATAAACCTGCTCAGCTCGCGATCTGGATAGAGCAGATAGGAATTTTGTCGCTCTGTATACAGAGCAGACTGCCGCAGTGCCTCTAGTACAGCCAGTGACTCTTCAGGGCTCAGATAGCCAGAGCTCAACACCGCGACCTGCCCCTCCAGCATCTCGTAAAGATAGGTAATCTCAACCCCATCCTCAGTTGCTGTCATCAGATTATAGGCGTGATAGAGACCGTCTTCGCGACGATTGGCACGAATGCTGTGATCTATAAACTCCAGAGAGACCCTACAAAAGGCGATCAAATCTGCAGTCTCAACAGCTACTCGCTCACCGACAAAGCCATCATTGTAAATACCAGCACGGAAAGTGTCAGCGGCACGGGCTAGACGGCCAAGCATTGCATGGCGATCTGTATCGCTGATTTTTCCCTCCAGCAAATGACGGTTATCCATAAAGGTGGTGTTGATGCTGTTTAGCAGCTCAACCAGTTCTGTGGAAATTTCTACCCTGTCAAAGTCAACTTCGGAGAACAGATCCAGCAAATACTGTTGATAGCGTCTGGTGTAATACAGAGTCACCATGGATACGCCATAACCAACCAGAGCATTGTTAGCATCATTCCACTCTGGTCGCTGGGTATTCATCCAGATGCCAGCTTCAGGAATAAAGTTCGACAGCTTAGACAGTACTGCGGCCAGCAGCTTTTCGGTGAGATTTACATTGTAGACAGAATCGGTTTTATCCCAGATCAGTCGACCATCTGCGCCCACAGCTTCTACACGCTGATCAATTAATGCGTCCAGTTCTTCGTCAAAATCAATGGTGTTATGGGGGTCTTTAAGCAGCTCCTCATAACCTTTAATACGGTACGGAACATTGGCATAACAAAACAGATCCGCGCTGAGGTATTTTTTTAGAGTGCCCGGATGATAATCCTTGGACAGCTCCAAAAACTTGAGCAAATAAATAATCTGGTGATCACCCCAGTAACCAATACTGGCCCAGGGATCATTGGGCTCGGGTTTCTCCCAGTCGATACCAGCCCTGGTGATCCGATAAGGGTTGTAGCCATCAGCAGTAGAAGCGTTGACAAACTTACTGATCATGGATTCAACATAGTTGGGAATCGAGACACTTAGAGCTTCCCAGTTCTGGAAGATATCTCGCCAGTTGCCTTCAAAATTCAGTAATTGCGAGCCGTCGTCTTTTTTGACCTGAATTGCAAACTTATTCCAGGGTCGAGATGGATCTCCGTGACGGCGGCTAAATGACAGCGGCAAATATTCCATGCACAGACGCTGCAAGCTAGCATTGTTAGTCTGCTCAGCGGCAGAAATCAGGTCGCTGTAATGAAAACTATCATCCAAGCCTGCAAAAAAGCTTACCGAGTTCTGGTATTCAACGCGATTAAAGCCTTTTACAAAACTAATTAAATCGGCTTTGTCGACATTGTAGTTGTCGACAAACAGACCACCGCGCATGACATTAAACAATACATTAGCAAAGTGGTGGTTGGCACTGAGACGGTCTTCAGTAACCTGCAAACCATCGGAGGTACCTACGATACGCGCCAGGTTTAGAGTGCCCAGAGCTATATCCTCTTCAATATCCTGAGCAATATCAGCATCACTGTTAATGTAGGCAGTCAGCTCGCGAACATCTGCAGGACCCTGGTTAATATCAGCAACGATGCTCCAGCTCTGCTCAGCCTTGGGGACAAGCGTTAAAGCGCCATTGACAAAGTAAGCGCCACGTCGGCCGCGAACATCAACTTCCTGATCCACGCCCAGACCTTTACGGAAAGCATCCAGCTGTATTGACGACACCAGCTTGGTTCCCGGCATGCCTACAGACCAGGCCACAGAGGTCGAAAGGGCCTCACTGGGTTCGGCTCGGTCCACCAGAATTGAGCTCATGCTGTAGAGACCCAGCCCTGTATCTGCTTGAAGCTCATTCTTTTTGTAGGCATCAACCAAACAGCTCAAGGAGTTCTGTACATCGGACTCAACACCGTAGGGAATTAGATTTTCAATGCCATCAAGAATATCTACGCTCAGCGTTTCGGCACTGTCATTAACCAGAGTGGCTGTCTTCACAAAACCAAAGCGGTCCGAGGTGCGCCAGGCATAACGGTAGCTTAGACCCAGATCATGATTGGTTTCCTCAAAGATCAGCTTGTCGCCATAAACATTCTTATACAGATTTCTGGTGATTTTATAGACACCGGTATACAGGTCAGAGAGTGGCTCCCATAAAGAAGTCTTATCACCTGAGGTCACTAACGCAATGGTTCTGCTACCGGTAAACGGCGAGGAGTCACTGATCTTGTCATCTGTATAATAGGGGAACAAGGCACTCTGAGCATCCACTCTGCCCGCCGAGAGACCCCCGCGAGTAGAAATAAACATCCAGTGATTTGAGTCACTCACTACACTGATGAAAAAGTCTTTCATCTGGTTATAGTTTGCTATCTTGTAGAACTCCTCGCCCTCGATAGTGACATAATCGCCAGTTACTTTCTGTTGCTCGTCCTGAACCAACTGATTTCCGATATGGATAGACTTCTGAGTCATGGTTACCCTAAATAATGTAAATTTAACGTCAACGCGAAAGCTCTGGATATCAGGCATATTCAATGCCTTAAAACGCCCAACCCACTGCCTACAGGGCCTCCACGCAGTTTTAAGCGGTGGTTATCCTAATGTCAGACCCTTTTTTGCGCAACACTACCGTTATCTCAATGCGCTGACATGGCGTTTCATCGGGATCAAATGGAACCAGAGCTCGTTGTAAGTTCAGCAGTGCTAAGGTAGCATTTTATATTGTCTCCGCGCTTAACAATCCACTTTGCAACGATTCACAGGCCTATAACTCCCAATGTCCAAAAGAGAAGATAAAGTATTGTCCCTGTCCGGGATAGACTCATCCGCCGTTAGCAAACAGCAGCTTAACCAACACTTTCGCAGCTATCTGAATAGTGGCATGCACGGTATTGGATTTAGCGCCTATGAAGAGGGTCAGGAACCTGGCGATGACATTAGCGCTGAGCAAGTCGAGCGGCGTATGGCAATACTCAAACCCAGCGTCAAGTGGGTGCGTTCTTTTTCTTGCTGTCAGGGTAATGATCTGATTCCTAAAATAGCCAAAGAAATGGGGCTGAAAACCTTAGTCGGGGCCTGGCTGGGCGATGACCTGGAGAAAAATGAACTGGAGATCGCCGGTTTGATCAAACTCGCCAAACAGGGCCTGGTGGATATTGCAGCAGTGGGCAATGAGGTAATGTACCGCAAGGATCTCAGTGAAGAGCAGTTGCTAGGCTATATTGCACGGGTAAAGGAGGCGCTGCCTGATGTACCCGTGGGCTATGTAGATGCCTATTATGAATTTGAAGACCGTCCGGCAATCACCGCAATTTGTGATGTCATCTTGGCGAATTGTTATCCGTTTTGGGAAGGCTGTGCCATTGAATACTCCCTGCTCTATATGAAAGATATGTATCGCAGAACAGTAGCCGCGGCCGGTGGAAAAAAAGTTATCATCACCGAAACTGGCTGGCCTAATCAAGGGGAAAAATTCTACGGAGCCGAGCCCTCGGAAGAAAATGCGGTGCGGTATTTTTTAAATACCCAACATTGGGGAAAGACAGAAAATATTGATATTTTTTACTTTTCGTCGTTTGATGAACCTTGGAAAGTAGGCGCAGAAGGCGATGTAGGTGCCTTTTGGGGCCTTTGGGATAAAAACGAACAATTAAAATACTCACAGCTATCATGACAACTAAACCATTACCCTATAGCAAAGCTATCTGTTATTCCGGCTACCGAGATGGCCAGAGCCCTGAGTCCGGAGAGATCCCCTCCTATGAGCAAGTCAGGCAGGATCTGCTGATTTTACAGGGGCAATGGCAATCGCTGCGCCTCTATTCCAGCGATGCTCACTCGGAAACAGTCCTCTCGGTAATCAAGAACGAAGGTATGCCATTTGATGTCATGCTGGGCGCCTACATTACCGCCGAGGTCGACAACCCTGAATGCCCCTGGGGTGGTGTCTATCCGCCAGAGCAACTACTGGCTAACAAGCAGGACAACAAGGCGCAGATTTTGCGCTTGATAGAATTGGCAAATACCTATGCAAATATTGTTAGCTCAGTATCCATCGGCAATGAAGCCTCAGTGAGCTGGACCGATCATATGGTCACCACTGACAGCCTGGTGCGTTATGCGAGGCTTCTCAAAGGCGGTGTTGCCCAGCCAGTTACCTTCTGCGAAAACTACGTGCCCTGGCTGGACAAGCTGCGGCCTCTTGCCGAAGAATTGGATGTTATTTCTATTCACACCTACCCTGTTTGGGAATATAAAAGCATTGAAGAAGGTCTGGCCTACACCATAGAAAACTATAATGCCGTTACTCAGGCCTATCCTGACAAACAGGTAGTGATTACTGAGGCAGGCTGGGCTACTCAAACCAACGGCTTGGGTATAGATAGCCATAATGTTAACCAGGAATTCCAGCGACGCTATTACCAAGAGCTAATGAACTGGGCTGAAAAAGAGCAGGTATTGGTTTATTACTTTGAAGCCTTTGACGAAAACTGGAAGGGCTCCAACGACCCGCTAGAACCAGAAAAGCACTGGGGTCTTTTTAGAGCTGATCGCACGCCTAAGCTGGCCCTGGTAACTTCTGCATAATATTAGATATCTTCAAAGTTTCCATACCGCCCTAGGCCCCTGCAAAGCGTTTAGCTTCAGCAGAGGATCTCGCATCGCCGGCAGGCACTACCTTCTCGCACAGGCCAGTCTGGTAGGATTCTTGAGCGCACAGTTTTCGCCCTGTTATAGCAATATCTAGTGCATTTCCCTGTCCAACTAAACGAGGCAGGCGCACAGTCCCACCATCCGATGAAAGCCAGAAGAGGCAAAACCCGCTTAAAAATAGGAGGTTACCTAGGTATGGTGGAGGCGGCGGGAACTGTAATCCGACTGTAAGCTATTGATTAATATAACTTTAATGGGTTTAGAAAACTGCTTTTGTT
>JAYPYO010000079.1:0-7282 GCA_038135995.1 Porticoccaceae bacterium | reverse complement strand
ACATTGGGCAGATCAAAGTTAACCACCTGAGGCAGCTGCTCAATATCCAGGCCGCGGGCGGCTATATCTGTGGCCACCAAAATACGGATCTCACCGGCCTTAAAGTCGGCCAATGCGCGGGTACGAGCACCCTGGCTCTTGTTACCATGGATGGCGGCTGCCGTAATACCTGCGGCATCCAATTGCTTGGTCAGCTTATTGGCCCCATGTTTGGTCTTGGTAAATACCAGAGCCTGGTCCCAGCCACCGTCTTTGATCAACTTGATCAGCAGCGGGCCTTTCTGCTTTTTATCTACTGGGCAGATCCACTGCTCAACCGAGGGAGCCGCAGCATTGCGTGGGCTCACCGAGATCTCTATAGGATTGCGCACCAAACCCTTGGCCAGGGCACGAATATCGTCGGAGAAGGTAGCAGAGAACATCAGGTTCTGACGGCGTCTGGGCAGAAGACCGATAATACGCTTGATATCATGGATAAAACCCATATCCAGCATGCGGTCTGCCTCATCCAGCACCAGCACTTCAAGATGATCAAATTTCACAGCATTTTGGCTGTGCAAATCCATTAGACGGCCCGGCGTAGCCACTAGAATATCCACGCCGCGGCGCAGTTTCATCATCTGCGGGTTAATCTTAACGCCACCAAATACTACCGCATAGCTGAGATTGAGGTGCTTGCCATAAAGGGCGACACTCTCTCCCACCTGAGCTGCAAGCTCCCGAGTTGGAGTAAGAATCAATGTGCGTGCCTGATTGGCACCAGCCCGGCGTCCCTTAGACAGGCGCTCTAAAATTGGCAGGGTAAAGCCAGCCGTTTTACCCGTACCCGTCTGCGCAGCAGCCATTACATCATGGCCGGCGAGTACCGCGGGAATCGCCTTGGCTTGGATTGGAGAGGGTTCGCTATAGCCTTGAGCAGCAATAGATTTAAGAATAGGAGCAGATAAGCCCAGGTCATCAAAGGTCATAAAATCGTCTTTTGTAATGGTGCTAAAAGTGAATGCCGACTTTGGACCTGAGTGGCAGTGATAAACAAGATTCGTGGGATGGTCCAGAATGGCGCGCAGCTTACAGAAAACTAGCGAACATTGCACCCTAAACCATTGAATTTAAGCGATTTTAAGCCTCAGCGAGCACTTTATAAGCATTGATTACCGAATCTGGCGCCTGCACTAGCTCGACCAGCACTCCCTGGGAGCTTAGAGGAAAGTCCTCATTGCCCTTGGGGTGCACAAAACAGACGTCGTAACCCGCCGCCCCTTTGCGGATACCACCGGGGGTAAAACGCAGACCCTGCTCGGTGAGCCAGTCCACCGCCGCTGGCAGATTGTCCACCCATAGACCCACATGATTGAGAGCCGGAGTATCTACGCGGGGTTTTTTATCGGCATCCAGAGGTTGCATCAGATCCACCTCCACCACGAAATCCCCTGCCCCCATCTCGCAGATATCCTCGTCGACATTTTCAGATTCGCTGACAAAGGTGTCTCTGTAACTCAGCCCGAGCAGGTCTACCCAGAAGCTGCGTAGCTTTTGTTTATCGGAACCACCAACAGCAATCTGCTGAATACCCAGGATGGAAAACGGGCGATCTTGTGGAGAGCAATTCATGAATAGGCCTGCCTTAGTGCATCGATAAACTGGGCCAGCATATCAGCTGGCAAATCATTAATACCAGCGGCGGCTTCGCGGCCACCACCAGTGGCAAACTGGCGGCAAAGTGCTGCGGCACCCTGCTTATTGTTCAATGGTGCACGCACACTGACCAGGTAATTACCATTGGCTTTAAGAGTCAGTACCGCATGGGCACGATCCTGATGCTGGTTGGTCAGGTCATTGCTGTACACACCGCTAACACGGCGCGCCCAGGGCGCATCAGGTAACTCAAAAACCGCAATAGCGCTATCGGCGATCAACGGCTGCACAGCCTGAGCAGCACTTAAATCCTGTTGATAGCCGGTCTCAAGACGCTGAAAGTGCTCTGCCCCGTCAACAATAAAATCCAGCGGGTCCGCATACTCGGATGCCAACAGGTATAGATCCGCAGGATCAAAGTGCAGGTCAGCCAGGGCTGAACCATAGCCATTGTAATTAATGTAGACACCCAGATTTTCTAATAGCTGCACTTGCTCAGCGCTCAGATCACAGCTCTTGGCCATGCCCTGGGCACTTTTTTTAAGATTATCACCAAAGGTGCCGACAATCCCCCAAGCTAGATGAGCGCCGCGCAGATAATGGTTAATCAGCAGGCTGGTACAGACATCCGGAGCTTCATTAATCATGGATTTCAATGCTGCAGAGGATGGCACCTCACCGGCGAAATGATGGTCCACATAGAAAACCTCAGCACCGCTACTGAGTACTCGACGCAGATCGTCACGATTTTTATCCATGGAGATATCGAGAACCGTTACCCGGTCACCCGGCGCTGTATCAACTCGCTTTAGCAAATTGATATCCCGCTTGACACCTGTGACCAACTGCGCATCTCGGGGCTCCGCCAGACGCAGCTGCAACAGAGCACAGATGCCGTCGGCGTCGCCATTAAAAATATCATAGTCGGTCATAGCTGCTGTGCCTATGAGTTCTCGAGCTGATAGTAATCCATCAGTATTTTAGCCACTTCCGGTCGCGAAAATTCTGGCGGTGGTGCAATACCGTCACCCAGCATCTGACGAACCTTGGTACCGGACAGCAAAATAAAGTCTTCTTTGCTGTGATCTTCAGCCTCATTCATCATGACTACACGGCCCAATTTCTTGGAAAAAGCGGTGTGATCAGCATTGAAAATCTCAATCTCCAGAGCCCCAGCAGGTACTTTATCGGCAAAAATAGTCTGGGCGTCAAAGGCTCCATAATAGTCACCCACACCGGCATGGTCACGACCCACAATCAAATGGGTACAGCCCATATTCTGACGGAAGACGGCGTGTAATACCGCTTCCCTTGGGCCAGCATAGAGCATATCAAAGCCATAGCCGGTCACCATTACCGAATTAGCGGGGAAATATAGCTCCACCATCTTGCGGATACAGTCATCTCGCACAGAGGCCGGAATATCTCCCTGCTTCAATTTGCCCAGCAGCATATGCACTACTACGCCATCTGCGCCCAGGCGCTCCATGGCCATGCGGCACAGCTCTTCATGGGCTCTATGCATCGGATTGCGAGTCTGGAAAGCCACCACTTTCTGCCAGCCGCGCTCAGCAATCTCATCGCGAATCTGATCCGCTGTTCTAAAGGTATCCGGAAAATCAGCCTGGAAGTAACTGAGATTTAATACCTGAATATTCCCCGACAGCATATGGTTGCCCAGGCTGGTAAAGGTGGCTACACCAGGGTGCTCCGGATCTAGGGTGGCAAAGATTTGCTCTGCCATCAGGGCAATCTGCCCATCGCTCACAGTTTCAAGAGCGCTGACATCCATAATCGCCATTACCGGGTTGCCCTCAGTATTGGGATCGCGTAATGCAATACGGCTAGCACCCTCAATTGCTGAAATATCCTGCACCAGGTTAACCACAGGCACAGGCCAGAAGAGCCCATCTTCAGTGTGCAGAGTCTCGGCGACACTCAGTGAGTCTGCCAGATTCATATAGCCCGTCAGGGGATTGAAGTAGCCGGCACCCATCATTACCGCATTGGCGGCAGCCGCGGAGTTAAGAATAATCGATGGCAGGGATTCTGCTTCGGTAAGCAGCTGTTGCAGCTGGTCGTTGTCGGTGACTAAAAGGCTATTGAGGGTATCTGAGCCGTGGGGCTTGATCAAAACGGTTTCTCCATTGAAGTAAATTAAAAAGAGTTGAGCATTGCAGGTTCCAGTGCCAAGCTAGGCCGCAGTAATAAAGCCCTGCTGTTGGAGATAGTCGATAATTATCTCGACTTCCTCATCGAGACTCATCTGGTCAGTGCGCAGATGAATTTCCGGCGACTGGGGCGCCTCGTAGGGATCGTCAATGCCAGTAAAATTCTTAATCTCTCCGGCACGGGCTTTTTTGTATAGTCCTTTAGGGTCGCGCTCCTCCGCTGTGGAAAGAGCGCAGTCGACAAAAATTTCTACAAAGGGGTAACCAGACTCCGCGTGCAGCTCACGAACACGCTGACGATCCACCTGATAGGGACTGATAAAGCTGGATAGTGCAATCACCCCGGCATCGACAAATAATTTGGCAATCTCGCCAATGCGACGAATATTTTCCGTGCGGTCCTCTGCGGAAAAGCCAAGATTTTTATTAATCCCCAGGCGCACATTATCGCCATCTAACCTATAGGTCAGCTTGCCGCGCTGAAACAGCGCTTTTTCTAAAGCGACGGCAATGGTACTTTTGCCACTGCCAGACAAACCAGTAAACCAGAGTGTGGCTCCTTTTTGCCCCAAAAGGCTGTGGCGATCCTCGCCTGTTATCTCACCCTGGTGCCAGTGCACATTGGTGGCTTTCTGTTCCGTCATAAGAGGTCTTCCGATTGTTCTGGGAAAGGCGCAATAATAGAGATTATTTGTGATTTTGTATATCTCAAATACAACTGAGCCCTTATACTCTGGAGTCTCTAGACTATAAATCAACAATTAAAAGAATCATTATGCGCGCTCTAGAAAACTTAAAAATACTTGATTTCACCACATTGGTACCCGGGCCCTTTGCCACTATGATGCTGGCCGATATGGGCGCAGATGTACTGCGCGTGGAGTCACCTACCCGACCCGATATGCTCAGAGCCATGGGCCCCTACGCTGATGGCACCTCAACTGGCCATGGGCTGCTAAACCGCAATAAACGATCAATTGGGCTGGATCTCAAAAAACCCGAGGCCGTGGCCATCGCCAAACAGCTGGTGGCCCAATACGACATTGTGATTGAACAGTTTCGTCCCGGTGTCATGGAGCGCTTTGGCCTGGGCTATGAGCAGCTGAGTGAGATTAACCCTGAGCTTATTTATTGCTCGATTACCGGCTATGGTCAAACAGGCCCGCTGCGGGATCGCGCCGGCCATGATAATAACTACCTGTCCCTCTCTGGGCTCAATGGTTACTCCGGCCGTCAGGGCGAGCGCACGCCGATTATGGGCATGCCCATTGCCGATCTGGCCGGCGGCTCATTGCACGGGGTCATAGGCATATTGGCCGCGGTTAATCAGCGTCATATCAGTGGCGAGGGTCAGCATGTGGATATCAGCATGACAGACTCCATGTTCGCCATGAACAGCCTTTTCGCCTCTGGCTATCTAGCGGCTAATACAGAACCTCGAGCTGGAGCCACCAACCTCAATGGCGGCAGCTTTTACGATTACTACCGCACTGCTGACGACCGCTACCTGAGTATTGGCAGTCTGGAGCCTCAGTTTTTTCAGCAGCTTTGCGCGACCCTGGGCGACAACTCATTACTGGAGTTAGCTAACCCCATGGATGCAGATGCCCAGAGCAAACTCCGGCAAAAACTAGATGCCATTATCGAGCAAAAGCCCCTGGCTGACTGGGTAGAGATTTTTAAACACAAGGACTGCTGCGTTGAGCCGGTTCTCACCTTTGCTGAAGCCTGCGCCAGTGAGCATATTGCCGCCAGGGATTTGATTGTTGACGTAAAAACCCACGAGGAGGGAGTGCAACAGCAAATTGGCAGCCCGATAAAGTTTTCTAAATCCAGCCCCAAATACGATGCCATTGGTGCCTTGCTGGGCCAGCATAATCAGCAAGTATTAGAGGAGCTAGGCATGGACCAGGCCACAATCCAAGCGGCCAAAGATGCAGGAGCCTTCGGCTAATGCAGTCAACCATTATTGTTCGTCAATGATTGTCAGTGCATTGGCAGCTAGGGGCTGGACCATAGCGGCAACACCGCCCGCAGCCTTGCTTGAAGCATTGCCATCGGCGGCGCGTTTAGCTACACCCTGAGCAATTGCCGCCAGACGGAAAAAGCTAAAGGCCAGATAGAAGTTCCAGTTTTCCAGTTTCTCTATACCCATGCGCTGACAGTAGCTGGCGATATAGTCCTGCTCACTGGGAATACCCAATGCCTGAATATCTACACCAAGCAACCCTGAGGAAGCACCGGGACCATTGCCTGAAGGAAGGCGCATGCCCATGCACTGGTAGGCCAGATCTGCGTATGGGTGGCCCAATGTGGACAGCTCCCAATCCAGTACTGCAATCACCCGATCATTGTCCGGGCTAAACATCAGATTATCCAAGCGATAGTCGCCATGAACCAGAGATACCTTGCCATCATCCTCAGGAATATTATTGCCCAGCCATTCAATCACCTGATCCATCTCAGGGATCGGCGTTAGTTCGGAGGCTTTGTACTGAGCCGACCAGCGATCATACTGTCGCTGGAAATAATTACCGGGGCGACCGTAATCAGCTAGCCCCACGGCATCCAAATCGACCGAGTGAATGGCCGCCAATACACGGCTCATTTCATCGTACATTTTAGCCCGCTGCTGGGTGCTTGAAATATCCTCTAATGCAGCTTCCCAGTGAACATTGCCCTCACAAAATTCCATAATATAAAACATGGACCCTATTACTTCTGGGTCTTCGCAGAGGTGATAGACCTTTGCAACAGGCACATCCGTAGCTCCCAATGCCGCCAGAACCCGGTACTCGCGATCCACCGCATGGGCAGACTTTAGCAGTTTGCCCGGAGGCTGACGGCGCAGCACATAGGAGCCAGAGGCGGCATCGATTTTAAAGGTGGGGTTGGATTGGCCGCCAGCAAATTTGCTGGCGGTTAAGGGGCCCTTAAACTCCTCAATATTAGCTTCTAAATAGCTGGCTAGGAGAGCCTCATCTAATGTATCTACTGCAGACATAAATCCTTCTTATTTTTTAAATTTTTATTAATCGGTATGGGTCTCTATAGACCCGCCAGGCGCTGCTTAATCAAGCTGTCCGCCTCAGACATGATGCGGTCCATCAACTCCTGCACCCTGGGTACATCATTGATCAATCCAGCCACCATACCGCAGGACCAGGCACCTGCATCCATATCACCCTCTTTCATAATTCTCGGGTACACGCCAGCCACTTCAGGAAGAATATCGTCAATTTTAATATCTGCTCCCAGGGCTTTTTCTTTCTCCAGCAAGCGTTCGACCGCAGAGTTATTAAGTACGCGCTCGGTGTTGCGCAATGGGCGCATCACCAGACGGGTATCCAATTCGCTGGCCGCCAAAATAGCCGCTTTAACATTGTCATGGACCGGTGCTTCTTTGGTGGCAATAAAGCGAGTACCCATATTCATACCATCGGCACCCATGGCCAGCGAAGCCACCAGACTGCGGG
>JAYPYO010000078.1:0-7753 GCA_038135995.1 Porticoccaceae bacterium | reverse complement strand
TCGCAATTTGATGAGGCCTGAGATTGTGGCTCATTTAAAAAATCTAACCCAACAAAAATAATCAGGAGAAACCATGGCTACCAGTCTATTTGATCTAACCGGCAAAGTTGCCCTTGTCACCGGCGCCAGCCGCGGAATCGGTGAGTCCATCGCCAAACTATTGGCCGAGCAAGGAGCCCATGTCATTGTCTCCAGCCGCAAGATCGAAGGCTGCCAGGCCGTGGCAGATGCTATTACCGCAGCTGGTGGCAGTGCTGAAGCGCTGGCCTGCCATGTGGGCAATATGGGTGATATCGAAAACTGCTTTGCCCAGATCAAGCAGATGCACGGCAAGCTGGATATTCTGATTAACAATGCGGCGACCAACCCCTACTTCGGTCATATTCTGGATACAGATCTGGGCGCCTATACCAAGACCGTAGATGTAAATATTCGCGGTTATTTCTTTATGTCTGTCGAAGCAGGCAAAATAATGCGTGAGAACGGTGGCGGCTCAATCGTCAATACCGCATCTATCAATGCGCTGCAGCCCGGGCCAATGCAGGGCATTTACTCTATTTCCAAAGCTGCTGTGGTTAATATGACCAAAGCCTTTGCCAAAGAGTGCGGCGGGCTGGGTATTCGAGTGAACGCACTGTTGCCTGGCATGACCAAAACACAGTTTGCCGGCGCCCTGTTTAGTGATGAGAAGATCTATAACCAGGCCATTGCCACCATCCCCATGCACCGCCATGCCGAGCCCGATGAGATGGCTGGCTCAGTGCTATATTTGGTGTCTAATGCGGGCAGTTATACCAATGGCGAATGCATTGTTGTGGATGGCGGACTGACGATTTAGCGGTCTGTCTCTGATACAAAAAAGCACAGCCTCGGCTGTGCTTTTTTGTGGGTGAAAGAATAGATCGTTAATTCGGCCAATAGATAAACTCATCACCCTCTTTCATGGGCTCATTAGTGGTTTTATCAATCAACTGCGGTGAATTAAATACTGTGGGCCAAAGTGGCTCCACCTGCTCCGCATTATGGGCTGCCAGTAAAGCCTCAAGCTCTGCCAGCTTCTCGCTGTTCTGAGCCGCCAGATTGTTCTGCTCTGTCGGATCTACCGCCAGATTAAATAACCACTTGGCCATAGGTGCCGGCTGCGGCAGATGAGGCTGCTCGGCGCGGATTAACTTCCAGCCCTGGTGCAAGACAGTTTGCTGATGCCCCTCCCGCCAAAATAGAGTTTCATGGGGCGCGCCAGAAGTCTCTTTGCGAATATAGGGCAGTAAATCGACCCCGTCTATTTTTCGATCCTGGGGCAGCTGAGCACCGGCTGCGGCAGCAATAGTGGTAAAGATATCATTGTGATGTATGGGGTCTTCCATGCTGGTACCAGCGCTAATCCGCGCTGGCCACTTGGCCATAAAGGGCACATGGGTACCCCCTTCAAAATGGTTTAGCTTCCAGCCGCGATAGGGCTTATTGACATTGGGCAGGCCTATATAGCCTGCCCCGCCATTATCGCTGGTGAGAATAATTAATGTGTTGTCAGTCAGGCCGTTCTCTTCCAATGCCTGGGTAACCCGAGCCACGCTGCGATCCACGGCGCGAATCATGGCGGAGTAAACTCGCAGACGATGGTCTTCAATATGGGACAGTGCATCGTAGTCCGCGCGAGCGGCCTGCAATGGGTTATGTATGCCCCAGTGCGCCAGGTATAAAAAGAACGGACGATTGCGGTTGTTCTCAATAACCTTGACGGCCTGGTCAGTGTAGTAGTCTGTCAGATAGCCCTTGGGCTTAAACTGCTCGCCCGGATTACCGACACCATTAAAGGCCGCGGAATAAGTACCAGTGGCCCAAACCATGCGATCGATGCGGTCACCCTCTACTTTGGCATTAACTACATCAGGGTGATCCTGCGGCAGATAAAGGGTCCCTTTTAATTCCAAGCTGTCATCAAAACCCTGATTAGTCACCACCATGTCATTCACAGACCCAAGGTGCCATTTGCCTACATGGGCAGTGTAATAGCCCTGCTGTTTAAGCAATTCAGCGATAGTAATCTCTGAAGATGGAAGGCCCAGCTCTTGAAGGGGCTTCATGGTTGCGGCACTGGCTTCATCTAAAAACAGGGGGACTGGACCGGGGTTTAATTCTTCCATCCAGCGAAAAATGGTCACCCCTGTTTTAAAGAATGGGGTAAATTCAAAACCAAATCTGGTGGAATAGCGACCGGTCATTATTGACGCTCTTGAGGGCGCACAGACTGCATTGGCAGCATAGCCATTGGTAAAGGTCACACCCTCATGGGCCAGGGCATCAATACTGGGGGTCTGCAATGTGCCATCGCCAGCACCGCCGTTGTAAAGAGAGATATCATTGAAGCCCATATCATCAGTGACAATAAGCACAATATTAGGCGGTCGATCTGCAGGCTCAGAGGCCGCAACCTCAGGCCCCTGGGACCAGTTTAGTTCTCTGTTTTCCGCAACCGGACTGGTGATTTTAAGTAGCTTGGGCGCCACCCAAACCAGCAATTCAACGCGCTGTTGCCAGCCGGCAAAACCAGCAATGATTAACAGAGCTACAACCATGGCCAGTTTTTTCATAGGCTCACCATTAACCCCGTGCTGGGTGGGATCTTATTATCTAACAGCAGAGCCCAGTGGTCTGCCAAACTAGCTGAACCCTCAACCCATTGCACCTGAATATCATCCGCCACCAGGGCTGCTACTTTGGCACTGGCGGTCATGGCGTTGCCCATCGCCACTCCCGGGCCCCATTCTTTATTGCGCTTTTCAATTTGCCCCGGGGCAAAAAAGAATCTCGGACGCGCACCTGGTAACTCGCCAACCTTACCGCCTTCCTGCCAGTGGCTAGCACCCACCATACAGCTCTCGACCAGATTGTCGCCAAGATGATTGTGCAGACTAACGGTCAATCGGGCATCGCCAGACATATCCACATAGGCGGTGGGTACAGAGGCATCAATCCCCGCCTCATCTTTATACAATACTATCTGATCACAGCAACCCAGGCCCTTTACAAAATCCATATTGCCTTGAGAGGTCACGCCGATTACCGACTGCTTTACCTCAGGATCATTGTGCAGCATTTGCGCCAGGCCAAAGCCGGTCTTGGAAGACACCGAGCCAATCACGACCTGCTGGGCGCCAAAGAAATCATTGTCGATCAGGTAATCGTAAATCAAATAGGAGGTCATAAATAATGGGAATAGCAAGCAGCGCTCGTTCTCCATCTGCTGGAGAAACTCAGGCTCTGCCTGAGTGCGGCGAAACTGGTTATAGATTGGAGGCAGTTCCAGTCGATGTTCAGCGACATCAACAAAATAATCAGCGTGAATATTGCCAGGCGTCAGCACTGCGTGACTAGCCATGGGAAAATAACCCCAAAGTCTTTCACCCTCGGGTATATTTCCACAACTGGATTGAATCACGGTACCACAGCCCCATACTGGCACTATGCCCCATCCATCCTCAACGGGATAAAACTGCCAGTAGCCAATATTGTCTCCGGTCACCGCATAGCTAACGTTATTGGCAGTGAGCCCAAACTTGTCTATCGCAACCAGCACCTGGCCCTCAGCCAGTGGTGCGATCTGAGTCGTCACCGGTTTGGTGTTGGTAATCTCAGTGCGATTCACCCATAACGCAGTACAGTCTGTCATTATTTTGTCCCTATTTATGTTGTGCTAGTGGCAATAGATATAGATTTATAATGGCATACTATATGACAAAACAATAGCCAGCAACATCAATCTGCCCCCCCCCTAACCTGTGCGCCCCATCTCTATATGGTCAATTGCTAATAGATTTTGCTCTTGAGCCAAATTCTTATCCTATACTTCAAGTAATGGTATTTTTTAGTTTGAGGGGACTAGGCCATGAAAAATCAAATTAATTCTACTTTTCCCGCACTGCTCGCTGCTTTTATTCTTATTATGCTGTGCCTGCCAGCCCAGGCTGAGGCAAACCTCTGGTCTGAGCGAAAGCTTGATAAGACGATCCTCAAAATTGACCGTGACCTGACCCGAAAGCGATGGGACAAGGTGATTAAGCGCAGCCAAAAAGCAATTCCTCAATGTATTGCCCGGCACGGCGAAACCAACCCAATGTGCATTGTAATGCTGAGAAACATCAATCGTAGCTACGAAGAGACCAGGCGCTTTAACCCGGATCATTCACAAATCCAAAGTGCCTATACACTGGCAACCCAGGTATTTGGCAAGGCCCATTCAACCACGGTAAAAACCAGAGACTATTACTACAAGTTTCTTATTTTCACCGAGGACTACGCAGCTGCCATACCATTGGTCAAGGAGATTATTGCTCTGGAGGAAGCGGGCCCAGGCGATGAGTACAGGCTAATGCAGCGCTACAACCAGCTCTATGCCCTGGAGGGGCTGGTGGAAAACTGGCCTGCTGAAGAAGCCGCATTGACTGTGGTGCTAAAACTAGCCAGAGAAGTGATGGGCGAAGACAGCGAAGATGTGCGCGCCGCCGCCGAGGCGCTGGCCCACAATTACTGTATTCAAAACAAATATCACGAGTTCTTTGAGCTAATCAATAAACAGAACTTACAGGTACCCTGTTTTGCCAAACCCAAAAGCTAACTTTGCGCCATGGGGTGCGCGAGGCATTTCAGACATATAGGTTAAAACGCCTGACACCCCAAAAGGCCGACTCGCGGCCTTCACTTGACCTGGCAATTGCAGCAGGCAAACCTGTATCAAGCCAGTTTACTTTTGGCTTCGCGATATTCCATAGACAGCCGATCTACAAGCGCCTGGGTTGTCTGTATTGATTTGACCGCGCCAATCCCCTGCCCACAGCCCCAGATATCTTTCCAGGCCTTCGATTTGGAGCTGCCACCAGAGCCAAAACTCATCTTGGAAGCATCACTTTCAGGCAGGTTATCCGGATCCAGGCCAGCCGCTTCAATGGAGGGCCTCAGATAATTCCCGGAAACACCAGTAAACAGATTACTCAGCACAATATCATCAGCACCATAGTCGACAATAGACTGCTTGTAGCCTTCAACAGCATCCGCCTCGTCGGTGGCAATGAAGGCAGAGCCAATATAGGCAAGATCAGCACCCATAGCCTGAGACGCCAACACTGCACCCCCATTGGCAATGGACCCTGATAGCAACAGAGGCCCATCAAACCACTCGCGAATCTCCTGCACCAGGGCAAAAGGAGAGAGCGCCCCGGCATGACCGCCAGCACCAGCAGCGACAGCAATAACACCATCGGCCCCTTTGGCCACCGCTTTCTTGGCAAATGTGTTGTTAATAATATCGTGCAGCACTATGCCTCCATAGGAGTGAACCGCATTATTTACAAACTCCTTGGCGCCCAGCGAAGTTATCACAATGGGTACTTTCCACTTAACACACATTTCGACATCGTGCTGAAGCCGGTCATTTGAGGAATGCACAATTTGGTTAACCGCAAATGGTGCTGAGGGTGCGTCGGGGTTTTCTGCATCATATTGGGCAAGTTCGGTGGTTATTTTTTCTAACCAACGATCAAGCTCTTCTGCGGGGCGCGCGTTCAGCGCGGGGAATGAACCTACAATACCCGCCTTACACTGGGCTATTACCAGATCAGGGTTTGAGATAATAAACAGTGGTGCGGCGACAACTGGTAATCTGAGTCGATCGGACAAAATGGGAGGTAATGACATAAAAATTCTCTCGTAATCAATAATCTTCGCTTTGGTCTGTAACTAGTCGGAATACGACGTGAACCGACAGATAGCCCATTAGTATGCATAGGTATGATAAGAAATACGCAGATTGCGCAGCTCTTTTCGCGACTGCAGAGTACTGCCACTGTTTGATCGGCCAGCTCGAATTATCAATGATCTAGGTGTTTCGATATGCGCTGGTAGACATTGACAATTGCCTTCTCGAAATAGCCAGATGTAACCTGACTATCGCCATTGTTAGGCACAGATTCCTCTGTTTAGCGGTAATTAAAGGCATTGTCTTAGCTACTGCGAATTTATAAACTGGGGACAGTTCATCCCATAACAATAAAAATGGATACATAGCATGCTTACCACTTACACAGACTACCTCAATCAATGGAATAGCCAGCACCCAGATCAGGTATGGCTGCGCGAGCGCAGTGGCGACTCAACTACAGACTGGACCTGGAGCCAGGCCCATACTGAAATCAATGCCATGGCCTGCTGGTTTGAGTCTCGCTTTACGACCACAGGACAATGTGTTGGCCTGTTATCACGCAACCGCGCCCACTGGTATTTTGCCGATCTGGGCGCCTGCGCTGCCGGCCATGTGGTAGTGCCCATTTTCACTACAGCCCCAGGCGAAACCGCCGAGTACGTTATGGACTTTACCGAAATGAAGGTATTGTTTGTTGGCGAAACAGAAAACTGGGATCAGGTGCGGCATGTGCTGCCTGAGGGTATTCTGTTGATCGCCCTGCCCGGCGTCGAACTCGCCCAGGAGCATTTGCGCTGGGAAGATCTGGTTGCGCCCTACAGAGGCAGCATGCCCAATTATGAGTGTCAGGCCGATGACCTGGTATCTCTAGTGTTCACCTCTGGTACCACAGGTGTGCCTAAAGGCGTGATGCAGACCCACAACTCAAATCTAATTCCAATCGCGCGTTTTAGCAGCACATTCTCTATGGCTGTGGGCGCAAGGTTTTTCTCTTATTTACCACTGGCCCATATTGCCGAGCGACAGCTAGTCGAAGGCAGCTCACTGGTAAACTGCGGTGAGGTGCACTTTAATGAAAATCTGACTACTCTGCTGCGCGACCTACCCCTCTGCCGCCCAGCGTTTATGTTCGGGCCACCGCGAGTCTGGGAGCAGCTGCAGCAGGGTATTATTGCCCAATTTGGCTCTCAGGATGCAGTGGATGCAGCCCTGGAGGCTGATGCCGAGGGCGTGGGCAAAATGATTCGCGAGAAACTGGGCCTGGATCAAGCCCAGTACCTGCTCACCGCAGCTGCACCTACACCTCCAGCCTTAATCCACTGGTATGACCGCTTTGGTATCTGTCTGATGGAAGGCTTTGGGCAAACAGAATGTATGGGGCCTATTGTGTCGCGCAAAGAAGAGCGCCGCATTGGCTCTATTGGCAAGCCAACGGTTGGTGTTGAGGTCCGGGTTACCGATGAAGATGAGCTTGTGGTCAAAGCCGCCGGCTGCTCACCGGGCTATTACAATATGCCAGAGAAAACCGCCGAGACCTTCGTCGATGGCTGGGTGCATACAGGCGATAAAATACGCATTGATGAGGATGGGTTTTACTATATTACCGGGCGGGTCAAAGACTACTTTAAGACTATTCAGGGCAAGTTTGTGGCCCCGACTCCCATCGAAAATATCTTCACTGAAAACCCCTATACCGAACAGATCTGTCTGCTGGGCAGGGGCTATTCGAAAACAGTAATGACCTCTGTGCTCAGCGCCATAGCTGTTGAGCAACCCAAAGAGGAGATAGAAGCCGCACTTCTGGAGCGAGTGAAAGCCGTAAATAGCCAAGTAGACCATCATGCAAGAATTGGCGCTGTCATTATTTCTACGGAACCCTGGTCCATTGAAAATAGAGTGCTTACGCCCACTATGAAAATTCGGCGGGAGCGGGTCGAGGAACTGTTCGGAGATAAAGCCCAGGAGTTAGCCCGGGAAGCTGCAGAGAAGGGAGAAATATTGCTGCACTGGACCTAGAGAGATTGCAAATCTCCGGCAAATAAAAAACCCCCACAC
>JAYPYO010000077.1:0-7878 GCA_038135995.1 Porticoccaceae bacterium | reverse complement strand
TGTCCTCAACACCGCATAAACTGGTTAATTTGCCGCAAATGTGAACTTTAGTCTTACCCATTGCCCCTGTTATCGCATATTTACGTATTTAGTCTCAATTGCGGTGTATTTCGCGATCAGACCGATGTAACTTATACGCTTGGATATCCATCTCAATAATATATACAGCACTATTTAAATAGATGGGACCGGAGTTTTACTATTTTTTTACCTTGGGGGTTTAGCAACATGTTATTTAAAAAGAAGATTCTTTCTAGCAGCGTGGCTCTGGCGTTAGTCGGTTCAGCCATACCTGCATTTGCTCAAGACGGAGCACAGATTGAAGAGGTTATTGTTGAAGGCGGTATCCGTGCTAGTTTGAAGCGCGCTATGGATATTAAGCGCGACTCAGCTGGTGTTGCAGACGCTATCTCTGCTGAAGATATGGGTAAGTTCCCTGATACTAACCTGGCAGAATCTCTGCAACGCGTAACCGGTGTATCTATCGACCGTCAGCGCGGTGAAGGTAGCCAGGTAACCGTTCGTGGTTTTGGTCCTGAGTACAACCTGGTTACCTTGAATGGCCGGCAGATGCCCACTCACAATGGCACCAACCGTTCATTCGATTTTGGTGATCTGGCGTCGGAAGGAATCTCTGCTGTTGTAGTACACAAGACTGGTAACGCTGCTGCAGCTACTGGTGGTGTGGGCTCAACCATTAACATTATTACCACCAAGCCTCTGGAGGCTGGTGAAATAGCCACCTTCGGTGCGAAGATGGCTATGGATACCTCCACTGAGACAGGTGACGACTTCACTCCGGAGTTTTCTGGCCTGTACTCAAACACTTTTGCTGATGACACTGTGGGTATTGCTATCAGTGCGTCATCGCAGCGTCGCAACAATGCGGTAAATATCGCAAGTATCGGTGGCTGGCACACCAATGCTGGTGACACTGAAGGAACCTGGACCTCTGTTCCTAGCAACGACGACCAGGTTAACCGCCCGACAGATGCCGCTGGCAACATGTCTATCCCTCAGAGCAACGCCTACAACCTTAGCGAGTATGAGTCAGAGCGTGTCAATGGTCAGTTGACTCTGCAGTGGGCCCCCTCAGATACAGTAACTGCTACCGTTGATTACACCTATTCAGAGTTTGATCTGGACCGCACTTACAGCGATTTGTCTGCCTGGTACAACCTGGGCAACAACACTCAGTCTTCGGTCTGGGATGATGGCCTGATTGCATCTCCGATTATGTACAGCGAAGCTAGCCCCAATAGTGACTTCGCCATGGGTGTTGGTCATGACGGTGCTAAAACTGAGAATGACTCTGTTGGTCTTAACCTAGAATGGCAGGTTACTGATGAGCTGAGCCTGACATTTGACTACCATGATTCTGGTTCTGAACAGGGCGCGAACAACCCCTTCGGTACCAGCTCTCTGGTCACCATGGCGAGCTTTAACCGCGTTCAGACCACTACTTACTTTGATCAGGATATGCCAATTCTACAGCTTGGCCTGAACTCTGGTGCCGATGGTGCAGACCGACCTCTGTACAAAAACGATATGATCATTACTGGTAGTGTATTTAGCAATGCATATTCCAAGATGGATATTGAGCAGTCTAGAATCTTTGGTAAGTTCGACGCTGACGATGCAACTACTATCGACTTCGGTATTGAACTGACAGAAGTAAGCAACCGCACCACCAGTAAGTCGGTAGAGCGTGGTACCTGGGGTGGTATTTCAGATCCCGGTTACATCAGCGATATTCTGGTCAGATCCTCTATGGCTGACTCATTCGACCAGGTTTCTGGTGGTAATGATCCACGCCGTCAGACTGAGTACTTCTCAACTACTCTGGAGCAGATTGTTGAGTTGGCTGAAGCCTTGCCACTACCTGCTTCACAGGCTGTTGGTGACTGTGGTACTGCCTACTGTGCGTCTACTGACTGGGACGTGGACAAGCGCACCACAGAAGAGACCTCAGCTGTCTATGTACAGATCAACCATGAAACTGAATTCAACGCTATGCCTATCAGTCTGCGCGCCGGTTTGCGTTACGAGAGTACAGATGTCACTTCTGCGGCTCGTGCGCCTACCTATGACGACGTTTACTGGGAAGGTGGTAACGAATTCTACCTGGTTCAGGGTACAGATGTTGCCTTTGACAATTACGAGGGCACCTATGATCTGATGCTGCCTAACCTGGATATCAATATTGATCTCAGAGATGACCTGGTTCTGCGTGCATCCGTCAGTAAGACTGTGACTCGTCCAAGCTACGAGAGCATTAAAGGTGGTGTAACCGTTGATGGCCAGACCTTTAAGTTCCGCGATGCCCGCGCTGCTGGTGGTGATCCAAGCCTGAAGCCTATCGAAGCAGAGAACTTTGATCTGTCTATCGAATGGTACTACGGCGATGCAGACTACCTGTCATTTGGTTACTACGAGAAGACTGTAGATAACTTTATCGGTAACGGCTTTAAAGACATGCCTCTGTTTGGTCTGAATGACCCAGCATCCGGCGGCCTGTATGCTGAAACTGCTGCGGCTGAAGGTCTGGATGCAGGTTCTCAGTACACTGCTATCGGTCAGGCTATGAGCGATGCGTTTGATGCAGATGGCCGTTACTATGGCACCTCTGCTAACGATCCTCTGACCTTTACGGTAGCTGTACCCACCAACGAAAAGACCGCTAAGGTTGATGGTATTGAGGTTAACTGGCAGCACAACTTCGGCGAGACAGGCTACGGCTTTATCGTTAATGCCACCATCGCCAATGCAGACGTTGCTTTCGATCCTCTGGCTCTTGAAACCCAGTTCGTACTTAACGGACTGAGTGACTCAGCTAACCTGATCGGCTTCTACGATAAGGGCGGCTTCCAGGCTCGTTTCGCTTACAACTGGCGTGACAAGTTCCTGGCTGGCATTGGTCAGGGTCAGGGCTCATCAGCCATCAACCCAACCAACATCCGCGCCTACGGCCAGTTAGATATCAGCGCTAGCTATGAAGTTAATGATAATCTCACGATCTTCATGGACGGCATCAACGTGACTGAGTCTGACTTCCGAGTTTACGGTCGTGAAGAGCTTCAGGTGCTGCAGGCAGGTCAAACTGGTGCGCGCTACAACCTGGGTGTTCGTTACACTTTCTAAATCTTAGAAACTGTATGAAGCCTGGTATTGAAGCCAGAGTTTGCGACTAAGTTATCGCAAACTAAACAAGAAGCCGCTTAATTTTTTAAGCGGCTTCTTTATTTACGGCGTATATAAAGTAATATGCAAATACATGAAAACTTGGCCTTGGCGGAGACTAAGACAGATAAGGTCATTTAAAAAATCTATTTAACTAGCTGATACCAATGGAAAAAAATATACATCGAGTTGTTATCCTCGGCGGCGGCAGCGCCGGCTGGCTGACTGCGGGCGTTATAGCTGCAGAGCATGCTGTCGGCTCCAGTTCCAGTGAGCAACATGATGGATTTCAGTTAATACTGGTAGAGTCACCTGATATCAGCACCATTGGTGTTGGCGAGGGCACCTGGCCATCGATGCGCAGTACCTTGCAGAAAATGGGCATCTCAGAGACCCAATTTTTCCGTGAGTGCAGCGCCAGTTTTAAACAGGGTACTCTGTTCTCAAATTGGTTGGGTAGACAGGGTGAGGGGGCTGAAGATACCTATATTCACCCATTTACCGTTCCCCAGAGCTATGCCGACACTAACCTGGCACCTCATTGGCAGTTGATTAGAGATCAGGTTAACTTCGCCGATGCTGTCTGTCCGCAAAGTGCGCTGGCAAAGGGGCATCAGGCGCCAAAGAAAATCTCTACCCCGGAATACGCTTTTCAGCTCAACTATGGCTACCATTTGGATGCAGGCAAGTTCGCCGAACTGCTGCGCGCCCACTGTGTAGATAAACTGGGCGTCACCCATATCAAAGCCAATGTTGAAGGTATTAATTCTGCGGAAAACGGCGACATAGCCTCAATTGTGACCGATAACGCCGGTGTTATTGAGGGCGATTTATTTATCGACTGCAGTGGCTCCAGATCGCTGTTGCTGGGCGAGCACTATCAGGTACCCATCTGCAGTAAAAAACAGTACCTGTTTAATAATACTGCTCTGGCAGCGCAGGTTCCCTATGGGACTCCAGAGGATCCGATTCAATCCTTTACAGTCTCCACCGCCCAGAGCGCTGGCTGGATATGGGATATTGGGCTTCCCAGTCGTCGAGGTGTAGGCCATGTTTACTCCGACGCTCATAATACCGAAGATCATGCCCGGCAAGAGCTGCTGGCGTATATAGAGGCCTCTGCAGGCAAACCGGCCGCAGACCAGGCCATGGTGCGCAAGATACAGTTTGATCCCGGGCACCGGGAAAAATTTTGGCATAAAAACTGTGTGGCCATAGGTATGTCTGCAGGCTTTATCGAACCTCTGGAGGCCTCGGCTCTGGTGTTGGTGGAACTGTCAGCCGCTATGATTGCCGAGCAGCTGCCGGCTAATCGTGAAACCATGGATTTAGTGGCCAAGCGATTTAATGATAAGTTTCTCTATCGCTGGGATCGTATAATTGACTTTTTAAAGCTCCACTATATTCTCAGCGAGCGAGAGGGTCAGTACTGGCAGGATCATCGTGATCAGGTCAGCATCCCCGATCATCTGGCAGAGCAGGTCGCCCTTTGGCGTCACCAGAGCCCCTGGCATCGAGATACCGCTCATGTAGACGAGCTGTTCCCCTCTGCCAGCTTCCAGTATGTGCTCTATGGTATGGGTTTTGAGACCCAGCGCAGCACCACAGCGCGACGCTCTGAGCAGCAGGCCTATCAACGGGCCGGGAACCTGTTTCAGGAAAATGCTAAACGAACACAGCAGTTGCAGGCGTCACTGCCTACCAATCGCGAGTTAATCAATAAAATATATAGCTACGGGTTGCAGAAAATTTAGACTGTGCCCCCAAATAAATAATAAAGACCAATAACAGGCAAGACCGGAGAAATCATGAGCAACTACGTAATACTGACCAAGAGCGCCCACAGGGATACCAAGGTGATTCTTGATCGCGGTGAGGCCTACGGCGATAAGGTAAAAATCGCCCTGACTTTCCCTCAAGAGTTCAGGAATGTGCAGGCCTGTTACCCTATTTTCTTTATCAAGGACGGTGACACCGGGCAATTTTATCCCGCGGCGCTGTTTGGGTTTGAGGAAAACGAAAATCTGTTTGTTACTGACCAGGGTTGGGATGCCACCTATATTCCGATGATGATCCGCCGGCATCCGTTTTTAATTGGCTTCCAGCCTGGCCCCAATGGTGAACAGGCTGAAGATAATCCAGTGGTATCCATTGATATGGATAATCCGCGGGTCAATACCGAAAAAGGCGAAGCACTATTTACCGAAGAGGGTAATCAGACCCCTTATTTGGAGGGCGCAATCGCTGGATTGGAAGCCATTCACGCTGGTCATGAGCACAATAAGGTATTTGTTCAGGCTCTGTTAGCCAATGACCTGCTGGAACCCTTTACTTTAGAAATTACTCTCAACGATGGCTCCAATAATCAGCTACTGGGTTTTTACACCATCAATGAAGAAAAACTACGCGACCTGGACGGCGACACACTGAGTCGACTAAGCAAAGAAGGTTATCTGCAGGCCATTTATATGCAGATAGCTTCATTCGCCAGGGTCAGAACGCTGATTGACAAGAAAAATGCACTGCTACCCAAGAGCAAATAAACCTTGCTAGATATCAGCCAACAGGTACAAGAGAGGCGAGATTGCAGGCCCGATGCTATTGCTGCTGAGGTTCTCGACTCAACTACACCTCTGGTATTAAGGGGGCTGGTTGATAACTGGCCTCTGGTGCAGGCAGCTAAAAAGTCAGCCAGCGATAGTATTGATTACCTGGCGCAGTTTGATTCAGGTGCGCCCTTAACGGTTTTCACTGGCCCCGCCGAAAATAAAGGCCGGGTGTTTTATAACCAGGACTACAGTGGTTTTAACTTTGCCAATCAGCAAGCAAGCTTAAAGCAGGTATTTGCTCAGCTTATTGAGCACAGTGATAACAGTCAGGCGCCTATGGTCTATGTGGGTTCCACCAATATCGACCACTGGTTACCAGGCTTTCGCCAGCACAATGATTTAGCGCTGAGCGAGCACAACCCTGTAGTGAGTATCTGGTTGGGAAATCGCAGTCGCATAGCGGCTCACTACGACTTTCCCACCAATATTGCCTGCTGTGGTGCAGGGCGGCGCAGGGTGACACTGTTTCCCCCTGATCAGCTGGAGAACCTCTATGTGGGGCCGGTAGATTTTACTCCTGCGGGGCAGTCTATTAGTCTGGTGGACTTTGCAGAGCCGGATTTTGAGCGCTTTCCCAGATTTCGTGAAGCTCTAAAATCGGCCATGGTGGTTGAGCTAGAGCCCGGTGATGGGCTGCTGATTCCCAGTATGTGGTGGCATCATATCGAAGCTCTGGAGAGTTTTAATGTGCTGGTCAACTACTGGTGGCGCAACAGCCCGGCTCATATGGGACCGCCACTCAATGTATTGCAGCATGCAATAATGGGGCTGCGTGATTTACCCACGGAGCAGCGTGCTGTGTGGCAGCAGTTGTTTGACTACTATGTATTTAACCCTCAGGAGCAGGCTTTCGAGCATATTCCCGAGCAGGTAAGGGGTGTTCTTAACCCCATTGACGAGGCCTCAGCGAAGCAGATTCGCAGCATGTTATTGAATAAATTTAAGCATTAAAAAGCCTTTGGCGAGAGTTTGGAGAGATTAACGTGGCAACCCAAAAAGTAAAAAAGGTCGTGATTGTTGGTGGCGGCACAGCCGGTTGGATGGCCGCTGCTGCTGTATCCAAGTTAATTGGCAAGAATCTGGATATCTCCCTGGTAGAGTCAGATGAAATCGGCACCGTGGGTGTGGGTGAAGCGACCATTCCCACCATGATCACATTGCATCAGTTGCTAGGTATTAATGAACGCGAATTTATGGCCGAGGTGCAGGGCACCTTTAAGCTGGGTATCGAGTTTGCCAATTGGAAAAATGTCGGCGAGTCCTATATTCACTCCTTTGGTTTCACCGGCGAAGACTGCTGGGCTGCCGGATTCCAGCACTTTTGGTTGAGAGGCAAGCAGCAGGGGGTCAGTGGTGAATTCGGTGATTACTGCGCTGAGTTGCAAGCAGCCAAGGCTAATAAATTTGCCGTGTTGCAGCGTAATGGGCTGAACTACGCCTACCATATGGATGCCAGCCTGTATGCCAAATATCTGCGCAAGCTAGCCGAAAGGTTTGGCGCCAAGCGTGTAGAAGGCAAAATTGTTGAGGTGGGCACTGATCATCAGTCGGGTGATATTACCCATGTGACTCTGGCCTCGGGTCAAAAAGTTTCGGGTGACCTGTTTATCGACTGCAGTGGGTTTATAGGTCTGCTGATCGATAAGACATTGCATACCGGCTACGATGACTGGTCACACTTTTTGCCCTGCGATAGCGCCGTGGCAGTGCAGACCAAATCTATTAGCGATCCGATTCCTTACACCAGATCCACTGCGCGAGAAGCTGGCTGGCAGTGGCGTATCCCACTGCAGTCGAGAGTTGGCAATGGGTTGGTATTTTGCAGCAAGTATTTGTCGGACGATGAGGCTATTAAAACCCTGCTCGACAATGTAGAGGGAGAGGTGCTGACTGAGCCTCGGGTGATTAAATTCCGCACCGGCCAGCGCCGACAGCACTGGAATAAAAACTGTGTTGCATTGGGTCTTGCCAGCGGCTTTGTAGAACCACTGGAGTCGACCAGTATCCATATGGTGCAGCGGGGTATTATCCGCCTGCTGCAGATGTTCCCGCTGGACGGTATTCGCAAGCCAGATGTGGAAGAATTTAA
>JAYPYO010000076.1:0-8238 GCA_038135995.1 Porticoccaceae bacterium | reverse complement strand
TCTGGCGCTGGCACGTCGAGAAGATTGGCAATAGCGTTGATTGTGGCCTGACCACCTGGGGGGCACTTATTAATAGCATCGCCATTGGCAATAGACTCGGCATAGGGGCGGCAGCCGGGAAAGCCACATTGGCCACACTGGGTTTGAGGCAGCAGCTCATCTAACTGCTCAACGATGGGGTCGCCTTCGACTTTAAATTTTTCTGCGGCAAAGCCGAGCAGGGCGCCAAATAAAATGCCTAGTCCGACCAGCGCAATCAGCGCGGCGATGATGGGGTACTGCGCAATGGTTTCGATCATTTACACCAGTCCACTAAAGCCCATAAAGGCCAGCGACATCAGGCCGGCGGTAATCATGGCGATAGCTGCGCCCTCAAAGGGAGCAGGTATATCGGCGGCGGCAAGGCGCTCGCGCATGGCTGAGAAGAAAATCAGCACCAGAGAAAAACCGGCGCCGGCGCCAAAGCCATACAGCGACGACTGCATAAAGTTAAGGTCTTTGGAGGCGTTTTGCAGAGCCACTCCCAGCACGGCACAGTTGGTGGTGATAAGGGGCAAAAACACACCCAGCACCCGATATAGCAGGGGGCTGGATTTTTCGATAAACATTTTGGTGAACTGTACCACAGCGGCAATTACCAGAATAAAGGCGATGGTGCGCAGATAGATCAGACCCAGAGGCATAAGCACTAGCACATCCACCACATAGCTCGCCATGGCGGTCAGTGTGAGCACAAAGGTGGTTGCGGCAGACATGCCGATAGCGGATTCCAGTTTGGTGGACACGCCCATAAAGGGGCACAGCCCGAGGAACTGTACCAGTACAAAGTTATTGATCAGAATGGAACTGACCAGAATTACCGCAAATTCTTGCATAGCCTGCACATCGTTTGATTAGTGGCCCATTATCCTAGAATCGACTCAGACGATTCAATAGCAATGGGGTGGGCCTTTAGTACTTTTAGGTCTATCTAATAAATACTAATGACGGGTGTTTTTAGGTCACTCGCTGACCTGGTTTGGCACCGGAATCCGGCTCCAGTAAATAAATGCCCTGGTTGTCACCCGCCGCCAGAACCATGCCCTCAGACATGCCAAAGCGCATTTTGCGCGGAGCCAGATTAGCCACCATCACGGTGAGACGTCCCTCGAGATCTTCGGGCTTATAGGACGACTTGATCCCGGAGAACACATTGCGAGTTTCGCCGCCAATATTCAGAGTCAGTTGCAGCAGTTTTTCTGCACCCTCGACGTGGCTGGCTTTGACAATCTGTGCCACCCGCAGATCTACCTTGATAAAGTCATCAAAGTTAATCTCATCGGCAATCGGGTCATCGGCTAGTGGCCCTTCGAGGGCTGGGGCTGCAGCTTGCGCTGCCTCTTCTTTGCTGGCTTCTACCATGGCGTCTACCCGATCTTTGTCGATGCGCTGCATCAGGGGTTTAAAGGGGTTAATTTTATGTTCGCTCAGTGGCTTTTGCAGGCTGTCCCAACTGAGTTCGCTGTTTAAAAAGGCTTCTCCCTCAGCGGCCATGGCTGGCAACACTGGCTTGAGGTAACCCAGCAATACGCGGAACAGATTAATGCCCAGGGAGCAGATATCCTGCACCTCTTGCTGCTTGCCCTCTAATTTGTTGAGTTTCCAGGGCTCTTTGGCGGCAATATATTCATTGGCGGCATCGGCCTGGGCCATAATTTCGCGGATGGCTTTGCCGTAGTCGCGATTTTCATAATGCTCGGCAATGCTCTCGGCAGCGCCGCTGACCTGCGCCCAGAGTGCTGGGTTTTCGATATTGCTGGATAGCACGCCATCATTGCCATTGGCGACAAACTTGGCGCAGCGGCTAGCAATATTCACTACCTTGCCCACCAGATCACTGTTGACCTTTTGCACAAAGTCTTCCAGATTCAGGTCAATATCTTCTACCGAGCCACTCAGCTTGGAGGCATAGTAGTAGCGCAGATACTCCGGGTTTAAATGCTCCAGATAGCAGCGAGCATTGATAAAGGTGCCCCGGGACTTGCTCATTTTTTTGCCATTAACGGTCACAAAGCCGTGTACGCAAACCTTGGTGGGGGTGCGGTAATCGGCACTCTTGAGCATGGCTGGCCAAAACAGGGCGTGGAAGTTAACAATATCCTTGCCGATAAAATGGTACAGCTCGGTACTGCTGTCGGCGGCCCAGTACTGGTCGAAGTCTATGCCGTCGCGGTCGCAGAGATTTTTAAATGCGGCCATATAGCCAATGGGGGCATCCAGCCAGACATAAAAATATTTGCCTGGAGCATTGGGGATTTCAAAACCAAAGTAGGGTGCATCACGGCTGATATCCCATTCCTGCAGCCCGCTATCCAACCATTCGCCCAGTTTATTGGCTACCTCAGTTTGCACGGCGCCGCTGCGGGTCCATTCCTGCAAAAACTCAGTGAACTCCGTAAGCTTAAAAAAGTAGTGAGTCGACTCTTTTTCAATGGGTGTGGCCCCAGAGATAGCTGAGACCGGATTAATCAGGTCGGTGGGCGAATAGGTGGCGCCACAGACTTCGCAGTTGTCGCCGTACTGGTCTTCGGCTTTACATTTGGGACAGGTGCCTTTGATGTAGCGGTCTGCCAAAAACAGATTTTTCTCAGGATCAAAGGCCTGGGTAATTTCGCGCTTGGCGATATGGCCATTGTCATTGAGTCGGTTGTAGATCAGCTCCGATAGCTCGCGATTCTCTTCGGAGTGGGTGCTGTGGTAGTTGTCCACGCCAATCAAAAAGTCTTTGAAGTCGGCCTCGTGAATAGCGCGCATATCGGCAATATGCTCCTCGGCGCTAATACCTTTTTCATCTGCCTTAAGCATGATGGCAGTTCCATGGGCATCGTCGGCGGAAACATAGTAACATTCGTGACCGCGCATGCGCTGAAAGCGCACCCAGACATCGGTTTGGGTGTATTCCAGAATATGACCTAGATGCAGTGCAGCATTGGCATAGGGCAGGGCGTTGGTGACCAGGATACGGCGCTTTGATGACATGGTTCAGGTTCTTTTTCGGGGCTTTGTTAGCAAGGCGCAACTATAGCGATTTTGCGTCAACTTTTCACTGCCAATTACTGCTCTGTGAGCCGCCGAATGGCCGTATTAGTTAAAATATTAAAATTTAAGGTGAATTAGTGCTAGATCAGGTGAAATACATAGTGGCAGTGGCCTCGGGAAAAGGCGGTGTGGGCAAATCTACCACCGCTGTCAATTTAGCGCTGGCCCTGCAGGCCACCGGAAAAAAAGTCGGTTTGTTGGACGCCGATATCTATGGCCCCAGCATTGCCATGATGCTGGGTGTACCAGAGGGCACCAGACCCACAGCAGCCGACGAGAAGCACTTTGCGCCCGTAGAGGCCCATGGCTTAAAGACCATGTCCATGGCCTATCTGGTTACTGATCAAACCCCCATGGCTTGGCGCGGCCCCATGGCTGCGGGCGCACTGCAACAACTGTTGGGTCAAACAATGTGGGGCGAGCTGGATGTGCTGGTGGTCGATATGCCTCCGGGTACCGGCGATATACAGCTAACCTTGGCGCAAAAGGCACAGGTTTCAGGCGCGGTGATTGTGACCACACCTCAGAATATTGCCCTTCTGGATGCCAAAAAGGGTATTGAAATGTTCCTTAAGGTAAAAATCCCAGTGCTGGGCGTTGTTGAGAATATGGCTATGCATATCTGCTCCCAGTGCGGTCATACTGAAGCCATTTTTGGCGATGGTGGTGGCGCCAATGTGGCAGAGCAGTACGACAGCAAGTTACTGGGAAGTCTGCCGCTGGATAAGTCTATTCGTGAAAATGGCGACAGCGGTCTGCCCTCGGTAGTTGCCGAGCCAAACGGGGTGATAGCTCAGCACTACGGCAAGATTGCCCAGTCGGTTATTGCTGAGCTCGAGGCTACCAGCGGTGGTAGTGGCCCGGAGATTGTTTTTCAGTAGGCAAAAGAGCCTGTCATCCTGCTCAAAATGGCAGCAGTTGCAGCCACCCTCAATGCAGTGAAGGATCTCTTGCCCAACCTAGATAAACAGGTATCATACCGCCCTTATTAAAAATCAAACCTGTCCTGGAGTTAACCTAGATGAGCATTAAGTCAGACCATTGGATTCGCCGAATGGCAGAGCAACAGCAAATGATCGCGCCCTTTGAAGCTGGTCAGGTGCGCTACGCTGGAGATGACCGGGTTATCTCTTACGGTACTTCAAGCTATGGCTACGATGTGCGTTGTGCGGATGAGTTCAAGGTATTTACCAATGTGCATTCCAAAACGGTGGACCCGAAAAATTTCGACAATGACTCCTTTGTGGATATGAAGGGTGAGTTTTGCATTATCCCGCCCAACAGTTTCGCCCTGGCGCGCACGGTTGAGTACTTTAAGATTCCCCGTTCGGTACTGACTATCTGTCTGGGTAAGTCCACATACGCGCGCTGTGGCATTATCGTCAATGTTACGCCGCTGGAGCCTGAGTGGGAGGGGCATGTCACTCTGGAATTCTCCAACACCACCAATCTGCCTGCCAAGATTTATGCCAATGAGGGCGTCGCCCAGATGCTGTTCTTTGAGTCTGATGAAGTCTGTGATACCTCTTACGCCGACCGCGGCGGCAAGTATCAGGGTCAGACTGGCGTAACTCTACCTAAGACCTAGGGTAAATCCTCAGGGGTTAAGTAGAGCGTCTTTTAAAGCCAGTGCTTGCTGTTGCAGGCGCTGGGTGTTCTCCGGGCCGGTGCGCAGCAGTTGCTTTTGAATGGGCAGCAGCGCTTCGAGGTCTGCATCAGCAAACTGGTAGGCCACCGAGTCTCTGGTTAATTTAATTGGCTCAACAATAATGGGCGTGGCCAAGATATTATCAATGGCCTGCAAAATAATGCCGTCCATTTGTCGCGGCCGATAACCCATCTCTGCAAAAGCACTCTCCAACAGCGGGCGAATAAAGTGAAACATCTTGGCCATGGATGCCATATCCAGGCTGACTATGGCGGCCACTGTGCTGTTGTAACGTTCATAATTGCCGGCATTTAACCAGATAACCTCGCCATCCCTGTGGGTAGTAAAACTGCCTTGAGGAGCGGTCAGAGGGAAAATTTTACTGAGCACAACACCGCGGGATAGACCATCCAGATAGCTGGCGGTGCGGCGAAGCAGATCATCGGTATTTAACCAGGTTTCTACATCGGCCCTGTGTTTGATCAGCAGTAGGCGATCGCGAACAAAGTCATCACTGTTATCTAGGCGAGGCAGCTGGGGTGCTTTCATAACCGCAGTGGTGGCGGGTTCGGGCTGAACTGCTATCTCGGTTGTAGGTTCTGGCTCCGGTATCTTGGCCTCTGGCACTACTGGCGCTGCCACCACAGCCTCGCTAACAATCTGCTGAGGAATCATCTCCATCATCGCCAGCTCTTCTTCATCGGATAATTTTTGCGCCTGATACAGGGCGCCACCGACCACGGCCACTGCGGCGACTGTGCCCAGGACGAGGATAATTTGACTGGTACCGGTTTTGTTAGGTGGGCGAGCCATAGTTATTTCTCTGCTGCAATATTTAAGGGAACCACTGGTTGATTGTCGACCTGGCCACTAATAATCTTCATTTTATGGCTCTCGCCATTTTTGATTTGCTCAAGTTGCACGGCCAGATAATCCCAGTCGCTGGCGAGCCAAATTTTAGTGGTGCGGTCCTTGTCCTCCCTGATGCGCTGCACTAGCACAGTATTGAGCGGGCCAATGGCGGTGTCTAACACCTGCCTAGCCATCACTTTGTAAACATATTGTTTCAGTTTTCCCCTTGAAATAACAGAATATGAAAAATTCTCTTTGCCCAATTGCAGATCACTGCGCAGTTTCAGCTTGTGGGTAATCATATCCAGAGCTCCAGGCTCAATGGGCAGCAGGGTGAGTTGGTCTTTTTTATAGTATTGCAATTCTTGTGCAGGCCAGTCAAAAACCTGCTGCTCCGCACGCTTAACACCCATCAGAGAGCGTTCGTATTTGTATTCCTGGGGAATCAGTGTTTGGTCTTCGGACAGACTAAATAGCGCCTGTTCGTTGATTTTACCGAAGATATTTTTTGCTTTTAAGGTTTCTCGATATTGGCCAGATTCGAGCTTTTCGAGCCGGTGATTGGCCTCTATATCCATGCCATTAAATTTGGCGGAATACTTGGCGCTGTATGGCTTTATCTCTATGGCGAAAGACTCAGGCAGTAAAGCCAGGGCGGCCAGGCCCAGCAAAGTGCGAAAAAAACCTCTGCTGTTAGCTGTTAATGTCATCGCGGCTCCCGTGACGGTTGGGTTGTGTAGCCGGATTAGAGTACCAAAAACCATTATTGTTCAGCTCTGTCACTGAAAATAACTCCACTCTCTGGGAGAGGCTGACCATCGAGCAGGGCGACACCCTGTTCCATACGCAGTCGGCCCTGGCAAAACCACTGCACAGCGGTGGGATAAATTCTGTGTTCAAATCCCAGTACTCGCTGGGCCAAACTGTCGGCACTATCACCGGGCAGTACTGGTACCTGGGCCTGCAGTACCGAGGGCCCGCCATCCAGTTCCGGGGTTACAAAATGCACCGTGGCTCCGGCCTGCTCATCACCTGCATCTATGGCGCGCTGATGGGTGTGTAATCCTGGGTAGGCTGGTAATAATGAGGGGTGGATATTGATTAGCCGGCCCACAAAGCGATTGACAAACTCCGGTGTCAAAATGCGCATAAAACCGGCCAGTATCACCAGATCTGGTGCAAAGCTGTCGATGACATCAGCGAGACTTTGATCAAAACTATCGCGGCTATCAAAGGCGCGATGATCGACCACTATATTTGGAATGCCAGCAGCGGCAGCGCGGTCGAGACCCTTGACTCCCGCCTTATTGCTGATTACGGCAACCAGCTGCGCCTCCAGGCTGCCACTGGCACAGCCATCGATAAAAGATTGCAGGTTGGAGCCGCCACCGGAAATCAATACCAGTAGCCGCGGTTTTTTATCAGCCGCTGGCTGCTCAGTCATGCATTGAGTCCCTGCAGCTGCACCTGTTCTTCACCCGCCTTGGTCTCTTCAATGGTCCCCAGTATAAAGGCCTCTTCACCCTGGGCATTGAGAAATTCTACAGCGGCTGCGGCTGTGTCTGCTGGTACGCAGATCACCATGCCCACACCACAGTTTAATGTGCGGTGCATTTCGTGCTCATCGATATTGCCGCCCTGTTGTAACCAGTCAAACACGGCGGGGCGAGTCCAGGCATTGGTGTCTATCACTGCCGTTGCATTGTCGGGCAGCACGCGGGGAATATTTTCCAGCAGGCCGCCACCGGTGATATGAGCCAGAGCATGAACGGGAGATTTGGCAATCAGACCAAGCAGAGATTTAACGTAAATTTTGGTGGGTGCCATCAGCAGGTCGATCAATGGCTGGCCATCTAGCTCTGTGGTGGCCGGGTCAGTTTGTGTAACTTCCAGCACCTTGCGAATCAGTGAGTATCCATTAGAGTGAGGACCACTGGAGCTCAGGCCAATCAATGTGTCACCCAGAGCCACTTTGCTGCCATCAATCAGCTCGGACTTTTCTGCCATGCCCACACAGAAGCCAGCCAGATCATAGTCATCACCTTCGTACATGCCTGGCATCTCAGCGGTTTCGCCACCAATCAATGAGCAGCCTGACAGCTCGCAGCCATCGGCAATACCATTGACCACCGCGGCTGCGGTATCAATATCTAGTTTGCCGGTCGCATAGTAGTCAAGAAAGAACAGCGGCTCGGCGCCACAGACAATTAGATCATTGACGCACATGGCCACCAGGTCTATACCCACTGTGTCATGTTTGCCATGGTCCAGGGCGAGACGCAATTTGGTACCCACGCCATCTGTACCTGAGACCATGACAGGTTCGCGGTAGCCGGTAGGCAGTTCAAACAGGGCCCCAAAACCGCCCAGTCCAGCCATTACCTCAGGGCGGCGTGTACGTTTGGCCGCGCCTTTGATTTTTTCGATCAGGGCGTTGCCGGCGTCAATATCGACACCTGCATCTTTATAGCTTAGGGATTGGGTTTTTTCGGTCATGGATTGGCTTCCTGTTTTTAATAGTGCCACTCGACAGTGCACTATTTTATAGGTACTACTCTAAAGGCGGTATTTTAGTGCGGGTGAGTCTAATTTTCATCAAGCACTGGTACAATGAGGCAAATTAATTTGGAGAAAAGTCGTTGAAACGGATATTAGTGCTG
>JAYPYO010000075.1:0-8407 GCA_038135995.1 Porticoccaceae bacterium | reverse complement strand
AGGAGCACTTTATGGGTGTTTTAGTTGGACGGTCAGCACCTGACTTTACCGCAGCGGCAGTGACTGGAAGCGGAGAAATCGTAGATAATTTTAACCTCGGCGAAGCTATCAAGGGCAAAAAGGCAGTAGTTTTCTTTTACCCTCTAGACTTCACCTTTGTCTGTCCTTCCGAGTTGATCGCATTTGATCATCGCTATGAAGAATTCCAACAGCGTGGTGTAGAGGTAATCGGTGTATCTATCGATTCACAGTTCTCTCACAATGCATGGCGTAACACAGCTATTAATGACGGTGGTATTGGCCCGGTTCGCTACACATTGGTTGCCGACGTAAAGCATGAGATCTGTCAGGCCTATGACGTAGAGCATCCCGCCGATGGTGTTGCTTTCCGCGGCTCATTTTTAATTGATGAGCAGGGTATGGTTCGTCACCAGGTCGTTAATGATCTGCCTCTGGGTCGCAATGTTGATGAAATGCTACGTATGGTTGATGCCCTGAGCTTCCACGAAGAGCACGGCGAAGTTTGTCCTGCAGGCTGGAACCGCGGAGATAAAGGTATGAAAGACACCACAGCTGGTGTTGCTGAGTACCTCTCGGAAAATGCCGACGCACTCTAAGTCAGAGCCAAGGCTACAGAGTAAAAACCTCGCGTCTGAACGCGCGAGGTTTTTTTTCGCCCCACTTAATAGTTTATAGGGGTACTGCGTCACATATTGTCAGAGCAGGGTTGGCTACTATAGCGGCTGGATTTTCTCAGCACTCAAGGACTCAGCATGAAACTCGCATCCCAATTACTCTGCGCTACTTTAGCGCTTGCACCTCTCACCGCATCGGCCGACCTTATGGGTCTCTATCTGGGTGCTGGCTCCTGGCAGGGAACGCCTACAGGTAGCATTGGCCGCACTGATATAGACTTGGATTCAACACTTAATCTTGACCAGGAGAGCAACGGGTTTGCCTACATTGCCATTGAGCATCCCATACCTGTACTGCCCAACCTGCGGGTTCAGCACAGTGAAATGAATTGGACTGGCAGCGCCCTTGTGACCGCCGGCACCGATTTAAATGGCACTCCATTTACTACTACTCAGCAGGCCAATATTGCTCTGGACCTAACTCATACAGATGCTACTTTTTATTATGAGCTATTGGACAATGTTGTCGATTTAGATCTGGGGCTGACAGCCAGACTGTTTGATGGCAAGGCCAGTCTGGCTGGTACAACTCAGCAGGAGAGTATTGATTTAGAGGCTGCGGTGCCGCTGCTGTATGGCAAGCTAGGGGTATCAGTGCCCACCACAGGGTTGGCTGCAGAGTTATTGGCCAACTGGGTTAATGTGGATGAATTTAGGCTAATCGACTGGTCAGCTCAGCTAAGCTATGAGTTTGATATGCTGCCGGTGATGGATGCCGGTATTATTCTCGGCTACAGATCACAGTCGATTGAGCTAGATGATCTCGATGAGTTACAGTCAGATGCCAAATTTGAGGGTTACTTTTTGGCCCTGCAGCTGCATTTTTAAGGGCCTTAGCTTTCTAACCGGCAACTCTTTCTAAGCTGCAGTGTTGGATTCTAAGCTCTGCGGCTGCGCCAGGGACGGGCTATTTCCTCGTGCTTTACAGCATATTCACCGGTCTGACGATCTCTGAGGTAATGGTCAAGAGCCAGCTCAACCACGGGAAAGGCCAGTTGCGACCAGGGAATATCTGCCTCATCAAACAGGGCTACCTCTGAGGATTCAGAGCTGGGCCCAAACACCGGTTTAGCCAGTTCCGCTCTGAAGAAAACATAGACCTGATTAATCTGCGGAATATCAAAGACTGCGTATAAAGCAGGATTGATTACCTGGGCATTAGCTTCTTCGACACATTCCCGCAGGGCACCATCGAGCGAGGATTCGCCATTTTCTAAAAAACCTGCAGGCAGGGTCCAAAAGCCATGGCGGGGCTCAATAGAGCGTTTGCACAGAAGCACCTGCTCGCCGTATACAGGGAGTACACCGGCGATAACCTTTGGGTTTTGGTAATGGATAATCTCACAGGCTACACAGACATGGCGTTGGCGATTATCACCCTCTGGTATCTTTTGTATAACGGCATTACCGCAAGCGGAACAAAAATTCATGAAAAGCTCAGAAAACTATGTCAGGCGAGTATAATGCACAAATGCTTGAAACCATCAAAAAACAACTAAAAAAATTCCCGCTCAACCCAGTACGGCCTAGCCAACAAGACTCAGGCTCCTTAGCTGCGGTTATGGTTGTACTGCACGGTGACCAGGACGATCCTCAAATAGTATTGACTCAGCGAGCCATGCATTTAAATAACCATGCTGGCGAAGTTGCCTTTCCAGGGGGCATGTGGGATCGCACAGATGGTGATCTGCTTTACACAGCGCTGCGTGAAACGCAGGAAGAAATTGGTCTGGCACCAGCATTGGTAGAGCCAATTGCCATGTTGCCAGAAGCCTCTCCAAAGAGGCGCAAGCTTCGAGTCACACCCTTTGTGGGTCTGGCACAGGGGCCGCTGGAGCTGCGTTCTGAGCCATCAGAGATAGCCGCTATATTTGATGTGCCTGTCAGTCTGTTCACTGATATTAATAACTATCAGTATTTTGAAATGAAACATCAGCTGGGTGCTCTGAGTTTTCCCTGTCTGCCGTATAAGGGCTACAAAATTTGGGGCTTTACCCTGAAAGTGCTGGTAGATCTGATTAATAGTACCCTGGATGCCGGCGTTGAATTAGAATACCCGAGCGAGGAGTTAATCGAAGAGCTACGCAAGAGAGGTCAACAATGATTTACCGTATTGGCAACGATATTCCGGAGATCCACGATACAGTATTTGTGGCTGAGAGTGCCGATGTGATGGGCAAAGTGGTGCTTAAGAAAGGCGCCAGCGTTTGGTTTAATGCGGTTATTCGTGGCGATTGTGACCTTATTGAGGTGGGTGAGCGCAGCAATATTCAAGATGGCGCTGTACTGCACTGTGACCCGGGTCAGCCGCTGGTGATTGGTGAGGATGTAACCGTGGGTCACAACGCTATGATTCATGGGTTGGAAGTGGGTGATCGCACTCTGGTGGGTATCAATGCCGTTATTCTAGATGGCGCCAAAGTGGGTCGCGACTGCATTATAGGCGCCAATTCGCTGGTTAAAGCTGGCGCGGTAATTCCCGATGGCTCTCTGGTTATAGGCTCCCCGGGCAAGGTAGTACGTGAGAACGATGAACAGACTCGCCAGTTTTTGCTGGGTTCTGCCGCCCATTATGTAGAAAAGGGGCAAAAAATGGTTACTGATCTGGTTGAGGTAAAGCGCTGATGTCTGACCAGCCTGTGACTTCGCCATGCACTTCTATTTGCTCGCTAAACGACGAAGATATCTGTATTGGCTGCTATCGCACAAGCAAAGAGATTCGTGAGTGGAGCTTTATGGATAACCACCAGCGCCTGGATGTGCTGGTGCTCTGTGGTGAGCGCAATCAAAAGAACAATCCCTTCTACTAATCAGCTGTTTTTGATCAGCTCTCTTGGTTAGTTATTCCTCAGGCTCCTGCTTTGGCTTGAGGCAAGTAACTATAGCGGTTTTAACCATGGTCTCGTTAATCTGCGCAGTCTCAAATCTGTAGGCATCGATCATAAAGCTCACATTGCCATCGGGAATGCTCTCAAGTTGCTCCAGGGCCAGACCATTGAGAGTTTTTGGCCCATCGGTTGGCAGCGCCCAGCCGGTTGCCTTGTTGATTTCGCGAATCGTAGCCACACCATAAATCTCGTAGCTGCCGTCTCCACGGGGAATGACTTCCTCTATCTCATCGGCCGTATTGGTGGTGAAATCGCCTACGATTTCTTCCAGAATATCTTCCAGGGTCACCAGTCCCTGCACCTCACCGTACTCATCGACCACCACCGCAAAGCGATTGCGATTCTTTTTAAAGTTAAGCAGTTGCTGGGTTAATGTGGTGCTCTCGGGAATAAAGTACACGTCCTCGGCAAAGCGTTTCAGTGCATTGTGGGTGACCTGATCAGAGCGCAGCAGATGATTGGCCTTGCGTACATGGAATATACCCACAATATTATTTATATCACCCTCATAGAGCGGCTGTCTGGTGTATTCTGAAGACACAATGGTGTTCATTAGCTCTTCGATACTGTCTTCAAGGTCGAGACCCTTGATCTCGTTGCGGGGGATCATAATATCCTCCACAGTCACATTTTCCAGGTCCAGAATACCCTTCAACATGCCCTGATTGCTGTCAGATAGTTTGTGCCCGGAGACATCTACCAGAGACTTCAGCTCCTCGGTGTCCAAACCATCGTCGCGGTCCTTATTGGGGTCAAAGCCCAGTAGAGAGATTACAGCATTGGTGAGTTTATTCACCAGCCACACCAGAGGCGTTAACAGTTGCAGCAGTGGTTTCAAAATATGGCTGGCCCTAAAGGCAAACCACTCGGGGTTTTGGGCCGCGATAGTTTTGGGCGTGACCTCTGAAAAGACCAGCACTGTGATGGTTAGGGAAGCCGTAGCCACCCAGGGTGCGGCGGCTTCCCCCACATAGAGGATTGCCAGCATATTGGCAATGATCGCAGCTAGAATATTGACCGCATTATTGCCAATCAGAATCAGGCCAATCAGTCTATCCGGCTTTGCTAGCAGCTTGGCGGCGCGCCTTGCGCCAGCACTCTTTTTGCGCTGATGGCGCAGGCGATAGCGATTTAGCGACATCATGCCGGTTTCTGAGCCAGAGAAGAAAGCGGAGACTAAAAGAAGAACAACAAGTGTTAACCACAACACCAAGGGGTGCGAACCGTCCAATGAATGGGGACCTCTGAATTTAAGGATTGGTATGTTGGATTAGTTTGCCATTTTTAGCAACTGGCTTTTTCCTTTGGATATGGGCTTAGGAGAGGATAAATTCGACCACAAACTTGCTGCCAATAAAGCCGAGCAAAATGGCGCTAAAGCCAGCCCAGGTCCAGCGAATTGCCTTGTTGCCGCGCCAGCCCCGGTAATGCCGGCCCCATAGTAATATGGCATAGACCGCCCAGGCCAGCAGACTAAATGCCACCTTGTGCACCAGTTTCTGGGCAAATAGATCCTCATAGAATAAAAAGCCGCTAAGCAGCGACAGGGTTAGCAGTATTTCACCGGCCCATATCAGCTCAAACAGCAGCGCTTCCATTGTCTGCACTGGCGGGAAGGTGCGCATAAGCAGGTTCTGATGCTTATGCTTGAGCTGCCAGTCTTGATAGCCCGCAAGCAGCGCCTGCAGTGCAGCTATGGCTAGCAGGCTGTAGGCAAGAATTGAAATCAGCACATGGGCCTGCATATCCACAGACATTATTGATACAGGTTTGGTGCTGGTGCTGAGCAGCGCCACCAATAAACTCAGTGCAGAAATGGGAAATAAAAATAAATTCAGGCTTTGCAGAGGCTTTTTAAGGCCGCTAACCCACACCAGGATATTGATAACCAGGGCCAGCAGGGCAGTGATTTTAAGCAGGCTTAGATCCAGACCGCTATCGACAAACAGCAGATCGGTAATCGCCAGCCCATGGAACACAATAGCGCAGGCGGCAACTGCCTGCAGTGCCGCTGGTTTAGTCTGCCTGTCGAGGCGCAGTTGCCGCTGATGGAGTATCCATCCCGCCAGGTAAATGGCAATAGCAGCGAAGCCCAGTATTGATCCTGTCATTGTATCGATTCTTAAAAAACGTCGCCGAAGTGTGGCATATTCAGCACACAGGGTGAAGAGCAGGGCAAAATTATTGCTATAATGCCGGCCTTAATTCGTTAGTTGGAAGCAAATTGCATGGCCATGTTCGAAAGTTTGAGTGATCGTCTCTCCCAAAGTCTTAAAAAGATATCAGGGAAAGCCAGTCTCAGTGAAAAGAATATTCAGGAAACCCTGCGCGAAGTGCGTATGGCACTCCTCGAAGCAGATGTGGCGCTGCCAGTTGTAAAAGAATTTGTTGAACAGGTAAAACAGCGTGCTGTTGGTACCGAAGTCAGTAGCAGCCTAAATCCGGGCCAGCAATTCCTTAAAATTGTGCAGGCTGAGCTCGAAGCGGTAATGGGCGAGAAAAACGAGTCCCTTAATTTAGCCGCTCAGCCCCCGGCAATTATTCTCATGGCCGGACTGCAGGGCGCAGGTAAAACCACGTCCGTAGCCAAGCTGTCGCGCTATCTTCAGGAGAGAGAAAAGAAAAAAGTGATGGTGGTGTCTGCGGACGTCTATCGTCCCGCCGCTATAGAGCAGCTTAAAACACTGGCCTCCGAGGTAGGTGCAGAGTTTTTCCCCAGTGAAGCCAGCCAAAAACCAGTGGATATTGTTAATAGCGCCATTGCCGCGGCCAAGACCAAATTTGCCGATGTGCTGATTGTGGATACGGCTGGCCGCCTGGCGATCGATGAAGAGATGATGGGCGAGATCAAGCAGGTACATGCCGCAGCTAATCCTATCGAAACACTGTTTGTTATAGATGCCATGATAGGTCAGGACGCCGTCAATACGGCCAAAGCTTTTAATGAAGCGCTGCCTCTAACAGGTGTAATCCTCACCAAGGTGGATGGTGATGCCCGAGGCGGAGCCGCGCTGTCTGTGCGCCAGGTCACAGGTAAACCTATCAAGTTCCTCGGTGTGGGCGAGAAAGTGGATGCCCTTGAGCCTTTCCATCCCGAGCGTATTGCCTCGCGCATACTGGGTATGGGCGATGTACTTAGCCTGATCGAAGAAGTAGAGCGCAAGGTCGACAAGGTTAAAGCTGAAAAACTGGCCAAAAAGGTTATTAAAGGCAAGGGCTTTGACCTGGAAGACCTTCGTGAACAGCTTCAGCAGATGAAAAACATGGGTGGTATGGCCGGTTTGATGGATAAGCTGCCCGGAATGGGCAATATGGCGCAAATGGCCCAGCAAAATGATGTGACCAGCCAGTTTAGTCGCATGGAGTGCATTATTGACTCCATGACTCCCAAAGAGCGCGCCAATCCAGATATCCTCAATGGCTCGCGCAAGAGGCGTATAACGCAGGGCTCAGGCACCAGTATTCAGGATCTTAACCGTCTGCTTAAGCAACACAAGCAAATGGGTAAGATGATGAAGAAAATGAAGGGCAAAGGTATGCAAAACATGATGCGGGGCTTGGGGGGCATGGCTCCTCCAGGGGGTGGTTTGCCTCCGGGCGGGTTTCCTAAGTTCTAGCCTCACAACCGCGGGGCCTGTGGGCCTTTTGGGGGTTCCTTTAAAAGCCCCGTAATAACCGTCAAAAGTAGTTTCCTTTCGTCTCCTTTTAACGTAATATACCGCGCCTTTCGTGGGGGTCCTGCGAAGTCTGCCTGTGACCGATAAATCTTAATCGGCCAACAGCGCAGTCAGGGCCTGAAATGACAGCAAAATGTAAAGCATCAAGTCGGCGATTTTGCCGCTTGAACACAGGATTTTAGTAAATGGTAACAATTAGATTGGCTCGTGGCGGCTCTAAAAAACGCCCGTTTTACCACCTCACAGTTTCTGATTCGCGCAAAGCTCGCGATGCTCGCTACATCGAGCGTATCGGTTTCTTTAACCCGATTGCCCGTGGCGCCGAAGAGCGTCTGCGTGTTGACCTTGAGCGTGTTGCCTATTGGCAGGGCCAGGGTGCGCAGATCAGCGAGCGTGTTTCTGCACTGGTTAAAGAGGCTGCCAAAGCAGCAGCTTAATTGATTCTGCAGCCCGGGAGTCTTCCATTGGAAACACTTGTCGTTGGGCGGATTACAGCAGTATTTGGTGTACGGGGATGGGTCAAAGTCCACTCCTACACCCAGCAGCTAGAAGCAGTGTTTGATTACCAGCCTTGGTGGGTTGATATGCCAGAGGGTCGACAGAAAATACAGGTCGACGACTGGAAGCGCCACGGTGACGGACTGGTGGCGCATTTAAAAGGTGTTGACGATAGAGATATCGCCCGCACCTGGTGTCAGCAAGATATCCATGTGGATAAGGCGCTGTTGCCAGATCTCAGTAATCAAGAATTTTACTGGCATCAGCTTGAGGGGCTTGCAGTTACAAGCCACTTTGAGGGACAGGAGATTCGCCTGGGTGTGGTGAAATCTCTGCTCGAGACCGGCGCCAACGACGTGCTGGTGGTTGAGGGAGACGCCCAGAGCGTCGACCGCCAAGAACGGTTAATCCCTTATGCAGAGCAGTTTGTCACCAGTATCGACGTTGAGAATGGAACCATTGACGTGATTTGGGACCCGGACTTTTAGGGTTCAGCGAGTATTGGGCACAGAGGTGAGATGAATGAAAATTGCATTGATTACCCTGTTCCCAGAGATGTTTGCAGCAGTGACCGACTTCGGTATCAGCGGTCGTGCAGTCAAACAGGGGTTGCTGGAGATAGCCAGCTATAACCCGCGAGATTTTACCG
>JAYPYO010000074.1:0-8885 GCA_038135995.1 Porticoccaceae bacterium | reverse complement strand
CATCTTTTAGGCTTACTACGTGATCTATGTTAATGAAGTCACAAGATTGGTTGGTATAGAAGCCTATGGAAGTGTTTGGCTTGTAGCTTCGGTAGTTGAAGTCTTTACGTTCGTAGCCGTCTGCATAGGCGGCAAAGGCTTGGCATAGTAGGGCTATGGTCAGTAGAGATTTTGTCATAGTCTCTGCAGTCGTACTCGTAGTTTAGGCTACTAGGGCCTTTGGTTTTCCAAGACGTTATTCTGTAGATACAGGCTTTTTGATATCTATGGCTGTAAGAATGGCGGCATATGTAATTCCTAAGAATACTGAACCAGCAAAACTTCCTATACCTGATAGAAGCACCAATAGTATCGACCCAAAGTCATTTAGCCTTTTCTTCTGATACAAAATTAACGAAGATACGATCAGGCAATATGCAATTCCAGTCCAAAAGGCAAAAGGTTTAACCACTTCATCGGGTGCTGGATAGCCAAACAAAAAGTAGCCAGTGAGCCCTGACATCAGAAAGTAAATTATAAGAAAAGCTAAGTAAAACCCTACTGCTTGCTTTGCTGTTCTCTCTTTACCGAACGACACTAAATCACTAAACATTTAAACAACTCCCCATATCAATCACAGTCTTTGTAGTCTGATTCGCCAAAACACAACCCCACCCAACACCATACCCAGCAAAAACGTAGGGAAGCCCAGTTCATGCACAAGCAGCCGCTGATCAGTTGTTAGCGTTATATCAAACAGCCAGATCACGGTGGTTAGAGCTTTACGGGCTATATAGTGCAGAGCCAAGCCAGAGGCTATTGAGCCGGCTAGAGTGAGGAATAGGGTTTTCACCGTTTATCTTCTTCCACTCTGTACGCGTTCGCCCAGTCATCTGCAGCTGCTTTTGCTTGATCAAGTGAACTGTACTCAAGATCAGATTCAATGCTTGGTGGATTTGATGTTTCAGACAGAACAGCTCTGAAGCCAGCACCTGATTCAGACTCATAGACTTGTGAGAGCATAAAGTGATCAGTATCTTGCACCGTATACACCAACTTCCAGCCCTTTTCGGTCATAGCGTCAACTTCGGGTGTGTCAGATTCCTGACCAATGGCTGGATCATCAACAGTCATTTTGAAAGCCATGGCGAGCAATAGAACTCCAAAAACTATTACTATTACGAAACCATATCCAAGCAGAGTCAAAGCGGAATCCATACTTCTACAACCTCACAAAACGTTTTATTCTTTTTTTTGCCAAAGGTTAAAACTTGTCGCAGTCTGCGGATGTTATAGTTTTTAACCTCCATACTTCATTGAAGTCTCTACCATATCCGCCAACTCTTCATTTGTTTTTACGGAAGCTGCTTCATATTCCGCGCGCTCTTCATCAGTCTCAGCTGTCTCCATCATCTCTTTTAATATCCGACGATATAATGAATATGCCTTCTTTCTCCCAAGTGATCCTGCTATCAACCATATAACAACAAGCACAATCAGCCCAAAATACCACGGAATTTTTGTAAAACCGAAAGATAATGCAATAGCACCTACAAATAGAACAGATCTCATAAAACCGAAGAATCTTGGGTTCTGCAAAAACATCAAGGGCGTTTCAGATTTGAAACCAAGCGCAGATATAGTAAGCCAACTATCAACCAGCACAGAGATGCGGCCATATCCCACTGTAATAACCAAAAAAGCGAATTCATACATCAATCTTCTCCTTGATAATATTAGCGACAGAGTCTGAAACTACTCTCAACAGTCTCAAACGCCAATATTGGTTACACAGTTACTTCAGCAGCGGAACCTTTAGCTACAAACTTGCTCCCACTGCCCGTTAACACATCTTCCTATTCTACAACCCAGCTTAGCAAGAGGCTTCAAACCACAAGATAAGGTAGGTGCAGAGTTGCAAACTTGCTCCCATCTCCCATCGAAGCATCTGCCAACTGTACAGCCTATTTTTGCTAGAGGTTTTAATCCGCAGTTAAGCGTCCCATTTGCCAGCGTGCTTTGAGCAAGAAAAAAGAGGGACAGAAAAATTAATACAAAAGACTTATATGTCAAAAGTCGCGCTCCCGAATAGATTAACAGAAAGGTACTTCAATGAAGTATGCGCTTTTGAATAGGGCGGCGCAAGATACACATATCCAGTGAAGAGTACTTCTAATGTATCTCCCCAGATACAGTAACAATCACAAGACTCAACAGCCTCCCCCGCCCCCTGAAAAGAAGCCCCCCTGCCCTAAAACAGCACAGAGAGCGGTGCAGTTGACTGAATAAGAATAATTAGAAGATATTGTTGCTACAAAGTTTTGCTACAAAGCAGGCACAAAAAAGCCCCAGAAACACTGTAGTTACTGGGGCTCTGATGCATGGCGGAGAAAGAGGGATTCGAACCCTCGATACGCTATTAACGTATACGCCCTTAGCAGGGGCGCGCCTTCAGCCACTCGGCCATTTCTCCGTAAACTTGTATTCCGGTAATTACTTACTAACTCTAAGCCGCGCCCGGTTGCGCATTGCTGCGAAGCTCTCGCTTCTTGTCTCTTCGAGACCGCCCAGAGTGCGTCCAAAATGCATTCGCATTTTGTTAGCCACTCGGCCATTTCTCCCTAAACTTTGTTTCTAAATATTACCGCTCTTTAGAAACGACTATGCCGCCCTGCGGTAGCGGCGGCATAATATCACATCGGTGAAAAAATCAAAGACTGTTATCGTCTGAAGGGGCCTTTTCGCCACCTTTTTCCATCTGAATTCTCTGATAGATCTCCTCGCGATGCACAGCGACTTCTTTTGGTGCGTTCACGCCTAATCGAACCTGATTTCCACGAACGCCTAGTACGGTTACGGTTACCTCATCACCAATTACAAGAGTCTCTCCCACTCTTCTTGTCAGTATTAACATAGCAAGCTCCTACACTGCTGCCCTACCAGTCTATGGCGGGTATATCTGTCCTTAATCCACCCTAACCTCGGGCGGGGTATCCTTCCTGCATCTCTGTACAGCCCTGCACGTTGCTGTAAAGATTTTTGAAATCTATCAGTTTTTACGGCAGTTGTCCAAAGATTAGACCTATTCTGCGCTGGGACTGTCCAGATCAAAGCCGGTATGCAAGGCGCGCACTGCAAGCTCCAGATAACGCTCCTCGATAACCACGGTGATTTTAATCTCCGAGGTGGTAATCAGTTGAATATTGATGTTCTCCTTGGCCAGCGCTTCGAACATGGTTGCAGCCACACCTGCATGGGAACGCATGCCCACTCCCACGATGGATACCTTGGCGATTTGATCATCGGTATCAATCTCCAGAGCACCCAGATCCTCGGCGATCTGCTTCAACAGGCTCTCGGCCTGACTGAGGTCATTGCGATGAACTGTAAAGGTAATGGTGGCTGAATTATCTTTAGCCACATTTTGCACAATTACATCAATCTCAATATTGGCAGCGCTAATCGCTCCCAACACCTTGTAGGCCACACCGGGCTGATCGGGAATGCCGCGAATAGTAAGTTTTGCTTCGTCGCGATTAAAGGCTATGCCTGAAACAACTGCTTTTTCCATCTGATCCTCATCCTCAAGAGATATCAACGTGCCTGGGCCCTCTTCAAAGCTGGACATAACACGCAGTGGTACATTGTATTTTCCGGCAAATTCAACGGAGCGAATCTGCAGTATCTTTGAACCCTGGCTGGCCATTTCCAGCATTTCGTCAAAGGTAATTTTATCCAGTCGCTGTGCTCGACTGACAACTCTGGGATCGGTGGTGTAGACCCCGTCAACATCTGTATATATCTGACATTCGTCGGCGTTTAAAGCTGCTGCCAGTGCCACTGCTGTGGTATCTGAGCCGCCTCGACCCAAGGTGGTAATATTGCCGTCTTCGTCAGAGCCCTGAAAACCAGCAACCACAACCACCCGACCGGCATCGAGATCTCCCTCAATACGATGGCCATCAATTTCTTTAATACGTGCTTTACCATGGGCGTTGTCAGTCAGTATGCGCACCTGCCCACCGGTGTATGAGCGGGCTTCAATACCCAGTTTATTTAACGCCATGCACAACAGAGCTATGGTCACCTGCTCACCGGTACTGACCAACACATCCATCTCTCGCATAGAGGGCTGTGCGTCAATTTCTTTGGCCAAGCCAATCAGTCGATTGGTCTCCCCACTCATAGCGGAGACAGCAACCACCAATTTATCGCCGAGACGATGACCTCTGGCAACTTTTTCGGCTACCGCCTGAATACGCTCTACGGTCCCTACCGAGGTACCGCCATATTTTTGAACAATTAAACTCATCTATCCTCAACTCAAGCTTTAACTAATATTTTGTTCTACCCAACTATAGACCGATTCCATAGCCTCTGGCAGTGCACTGATATCTCCAGCAGCACCCTGAGCCATATCCGGTCGACCACCGCCTTTGCCACCCACCTGCGCTGTCACATGCTTAAGCAGATCACCAGCCTTTACGCTGTCGGTCAGATTACTGGTAACGCCAGCCACCAACGCGGCCTTATCACCCTCTACCGCAGCCAGGAAAAATACACCCTTATCCAGCTTGGAGCGCACCTGATCGGCCACACCGCGCAGGCTCTTGGCATCTGCACCCTCTACGACCGTAGAGAGTACATTTATGCCATTGATCTCTTTGAGACCAGACATCAAATCAGAACCAGAGGCATTGGCGAGTTTGCTCTTGAGCGCCTCGATCTCTTTCTGCATTCTGCGATTATCATCCACCAGTTGCTGCACCTTGTCGGCAACATTTCCGCCAGATGCACGCACCAGACTGGAGACATCTGCGATGGTATCCTGCAACTGATCACAGAGTTCCACTGCTTTTGCACCTGTGACCGCTTCAATACGACGCACACCCGCTGCTACGCTGGACTCACCGGAGATACGCAGCAGACCTATATCGCCCGTTTGCGCAACATGGGTGCCACCACAGAGCTCAACTGAGAAGTCTCCGCCCATGCTTAGCACGCGCACCTGATCACCATATTTCTCGCCAAATAAGGCCATGGCACCTTTGCTTTTGGCATCATCCATAGACATAACTTCGGTATCCACGTTGCTATTGCGCAGTATCTCCCGATTGACTATGTGCTCAATCTGACGAATCTGCTCTGCAGTAACGGCTTCAGTATGAGAGAAATCAAACCGCAATCTTTCGCTGTCCACCAGAGAGCCTTTCTGAGCCACATGGTCACCCAGCACCTGTTGCAGTGCCGCATGCATTAAATGGGTCGCCGAATGGTTGAGTGCTGTGCCCTGACGCACAGCACTGTCGACGCTAACAGTAACCTGCTGCCCGGCCTTAATTTCACCTGAAAGCACTCGCCCTATATGCAGGTGGTGATCACCGGACTTGCGGCAATCAACAATTTCAATTTTGCCTGAATCAGCCTGCAGATAACCTGAGTCTCCTACCTGGCCACCAGATTCAGCATAGAAAGCAGTTTTGTCCAGCACCACCAGGACCTCTGTATCCTCTGTGGCACTAACTACTGGCTCACCCGCAGCATAGAGGGCCAGAATATTGGCTTGGTTTTCCAGGGTTTCATAGCCACAGAACTGGGTACTGCCATCGACACGGATATTGTCACTGTGATCCACACCAAACTGGCTGGCGGAACGAGCCCTGGTACGCTGCTCTTCCATGCATTTCTCATAGCCATCCATATCCAGGCTGTAGCCTTTTTCACGGGCCACATCATTGGTTAAATCAGTCGGGAAGCCAAAGGTATCGTAGAGCTGGAAGATCAGCTCGCCGGGCAATACTGTGCCTGACAACTCGGCAAGACCAGCCTCAAGTACAGCCATACCTTTATCCAGAGTTCGTGCAAACTGCTCTTCCTCTTTTTTGAGTACAGAGGCAATCTCATCGGCCATACTTGCCAGCTCAGGATAGGCTTCGCCCATTACTTCGACCAGAGGGCCAACCAGCTTGAAGAAGAAGCTGCCGCTGGCACCCAGATTGTAGCCGTGACGCAATGCCCGTCGAATAATGCGCCGCAGCACATAGCCACGACCCTCGTTTGAGGGCTGTACACCGTCGACCACCAAGAATGCGCAGGAGCGGATATGGTCAGCCACCACCTTTAATGAGTTTTCCTGGAGATCAGTGCAGCCAATCACCTCAGCCGCAGACTTGATCAAATGCTGAAATAGATCAATATCGTAATTATTGTGCACGCCCTGCATCACCGCGGCGATACGCTCAAGACCCATACCCGTATCAATTGAAGGCTTGGGCAATGGCGTCATCTTGCCGCTGCTGTCGCGCTCAAACTGCATAAATACCAGATTCCAAATCTCGATATAGCGATCGAGATCGTCGTCTTCACTGCCGGGAGGGCCACCGGGAATATCCTCGCCATGATCCCAGAAAATCTCTGTGCAGGGACCACAGGGACCTGTATCTCCCATCTGCCAAAAATTATCTTCATCCAGGCGGGAAAGACGCGCGGGGTCAACACCAATTTCGTTAACCCAGATTTCCGCAGCCTCGTCATCACTAATGTGCACAGTGACCCAGAGTCGCTCTTTGGGCAGTTCCAGCACCTCGGTGAGAAACTGCCAGGCAAAGGCGATGGCATCGCGCTTAAAGTAGTCGCCAAAACTGAAGTTACCCAGCATTTCAAAGAAAGTGTGGTGTCTAGCGGTATAGCCTACGTTTTCCAAATCATTGTGCTTGCCACCGGCACGCACGCAGCGCTGAGAGGATACAGCCCGATTATAGTCGCGCTTGTCCTCACCCAAAAAGACATCTTTAAATTGCACCATCCCTGCATTGGTAAATAGCAGCGTGGGGTCATTGCCCGGTACCAGGCTGCTGCTGGGCATAACTTTATGCTGCTTGCTGGCAAAATAGTTTAGGAAGGCGTCACGTATTTCGGCGCTTTTCATGATGGTTAGTTTCCAGTTGAGGGCTCAGCGTCTAGTACTGATCCACTTATAAATTTGCTTCCGAGAAAGTTTTCTCGCTGCCTTTATTGGCCAAAATATGCAGGTGTAGGTGGAATACGGTCTGCCCTGCATCTGCACCATTGTTAACCACCAGACGGAACGCGTCGTCAACACCAAACTGGCGGGCGACCTCTCCTGCCACCCACATCAAATGTCCCAGCATATCGCAATCTGCCTGACTGGCATCTGCCAGGCGAGGCAATGGCTGGCGCGGAATAACCAACATATGCACTGGTGCTTGGGGAGCTATATCATTAATCACAATACATTGATCATCCTCATAGAGGATATCTGCTGGTATGTCGCGATTAATAATCCGCGTAAATAGAGTCTCTGTTGTCATGATTGGGTGCTCATAGCCGACTGGCAACGGGTTTTTAAAATGCCCACAGCCTCAGCTATTTCAGTTTTTGGTCGCTATTCAGTTGCCGCGCTTCGGTCTCCAGCATTACCGGGATACCGTCGCGGATTGGGTAAGCCAAACCGCTGGCTTTGCACACTAGCTCCTGCGCCTCTGCGTCATATTCCAAAGGAGCCTTGCTGACCGGGCAAACCAAGATGCTTAGGAGTTCTTTATCCACTGTATCTGTCCATTAAAAAAACCGCGCTAGTTTACGCAAAATACAGTCAAATCGCCATGTTTCGGGGGAATTATCCGGATTTTGTGATTTCCCGGCTTAGTTACTGAGCAGGTAATGTCTCGAGAACCAACTGAGGGTCGATGCGCTCGCTGTGCCAGTTCATACGCCAGTCCAGGTGAGGTCCAGTGGCTCGGCCCGTGGCACCCACCTTAGCTATGGGCTGGCCGCGACTCACTCGGCTGCCCTCAGCTACCAGGATATCGCTGAGATGAAGAAAACTGGAGCTGAGCCCATGACCATGGTCGACAATCAATGTGCCCCCAGAGTAGAACATATCGAGATGGGCTAGTCGCACTATCCCAGCGGCGGGTGACAGCACCTGGGTACCTGTTGGAGCCGCATAATCGACGCCATAATGGGGGTTTTTAGGTACACCGTTATACACTCGCTGGCTGCCATAGACACCAGTAATTGGCCCGTCCAGAGGTATCTGAAAACCGTCGAGAAAATCCTCTCTGGCGGTAATCTCGCGACGTGCCGATTTGACCAGCGCCGAGTCATTGCGAATACGCGCCAAATCAGCTGCCGGTGGGTTAACGGTTTTTGCGGGCACACCATTGACGCGCTGGATGCGATATTCACGCTTTGCTACGGCAAACTTTTGCACAGTCTGCAAGCCTTCTGCGTCGACAATGCGCAGCTCAATACTGGAAGGAGCATCTCTGCCCAGCCCCAGCAGAAACTGGCCGCTGGCAGTCACTGGCAGTGCCTGGTCTCGATAAAAGGCTGTGGAACCCGTCTCTAGAGTGCCCAGCAACAGGCTTCCCTGCTGCAAACTGCCCTGCAAGGTCATGGGACTCGCCTGCAGCTTAACTGCAGCTGCTAAACAGACCAGGATTATGGCAACCAGAACGGTAGGTGCTCTGAACATTATTTATTGTCCTCTGGTTTGGGTTTTTGAACCTCCAGGTAGGGCTCGAAAGATGCAATATGGCAGATACGCTTGCTGCGAATCAGGGTCAAATAATCATGGCGAGCGCAGAGACGAATGCCTCTGGGCTTATACATAAAACCTTCAGTTTTGACTCCAGAGCACTCACGTCGAAGACGCATTAGTACCTCTTTTCCGCGGCCGACATCGACAATGGCAGACTGATCATCTCGGAAATTAATATCACGGATTCTTGATACGGCAATGCAATTATTGCGAATACCCCAGCTCTTGGGATTTACCTCATCGATGGCTTTCATGCGATCTATCAGGGAGGGTTCTTTATTGGCTGAGGGTTCTTTATTGGCTGAGGGTTCTTTATTGGCTGAGGGTTCTTTATTGGCTG
>JAYPYO010000073.1:0-9631 GCA_038135995.1 Porticoccaceae bacterium | reverse complement strand
CCTTCGGGTTATGAGCCCGACGAGCTACCAGACTGCTCCATCCCGCACCGACACAGCGATTTAAACCGTTAAACCGCCCTCTTGAAGAGGACGCGCATTATAGGTAGAGGGCTCTGCAAGGTCAACAACACTGTTGCAAACAAAGCATTTTTATTTGCGCTGGGCAACAATCGTGTCGTAGGCGATTTGAATCTTCTGAGTACGCTCGGTGGCTAACTTGACCATATCCTCAGGCATACCCTGACCAATAAGCTTGTCCGGGTGATTTTCACTGATTAATTTTCGGTAGGCCTTTTTAATTTGCCCGTCGGTATTGGATGCCTTTACACCCAGTGCAGTATAGGCAGCTTCTAGTTGGTCCTGAGTATTTGGCCCCCGAGGCTTATAGCCTGAGTCCCTGAACTGGGACTGGGCCTTAACCATTTCAATAAACTTTTTAAACAGGGATGCAGAAAAACCCAGATGTTTGGCCACAGTTTGCAGTACATCCTGCTCTGCCGGGTGCAGCTCACCGTCAGCCATGGCCAGCGCCAGCAGATAATTCAGTAGCGAGCGCTTGAGATTAGTCTGGCGGCCACAGACTGTATTAAATGTGGCCATGGTCTGATCAACGGAAAACTCAGCTTTACTACCCTGCTGAAATAGCTCAATGGCAGCTCGACGATTGCTGGCATCCAGACCCATATTGCCCATCAGAGCTTCCGCCTGGGCAATTTCTACCTTGGATATGCGCCCATCAGACTTAGCTAAGTGACCCAGCAAGCCAAACAGGGTCTCAAAATAGGTGCTGCGTATAAGCTCCTGCTCCTGAGCTGACATTGGCTTCAGCACTCCACCCAAGCCCTTGTCAAATTGATGACCGACAAATACACCCAACAGGGCGGTGAAGGGTCCCGCCACCATAAAACCGATCAACCCACCAATAATTTTGCCTGTATTCAAGAACTCTGCTCCTCAGCTAATTTTTCTGCGTGCTGACGAAGTATAAACTTCTGCACCTTACCAGTGGAGGTTTTAACTATATTCTCAAAGACAAATCGGCGGGGCACCTTAAAACTGGCCAAATGCTGTTTACACCACTGTGCCAGATCATCTGCTGTGGCCTCGCCACCTGATACCAACTCAATAAAGGCGCAAGGAGTTTCTCCCCATTTAACATGAGGCATGGCCACCACAGCGGCTGAGGCGACCTGAGGATGCTTGTGCAGCACTTCTTCGATTTCGATAGAGGAAATATTCTCGCCTCCAGAAATAATAATATCCTTGGAGCGGTCTTTTAGCTGTATATAGCCATCGGCATAGACCACAGCCAGATCGCCAGAGTGGAACCAGCCCCCGGCAAAAGCCCTCTCTGTAGCCTGCTTGTTTTTGAGGTAGCCCTTCATGACTACATTGCCACGAAACATTACCTCACCCAGGGTTTCACCATCTCTGGGGACTGGAGTCATAGTCTCTGGATCAAGTACATCTAATTCTTCCAGGGCATGGTAGCGCACTCCCTGGCGAGCTTTTAAGGCTGCCTGCTCAGGCGCGGACAGTAAATCCCAGTCAGCGTGCCAGTCATTGACCACGGCTGGACCATAGACCTCAGTTAGCCCATAGAGATGAGTAACATTAAATCCAGCTTCACGCATCTCCGAGAGCACAGATTCTGGGGGCGGTGCAGCGGCGGTAAAAAACTCTACGGCCTTGCTCAGCGCTCGTTTTTGCCTTTTATCTGCAGCCAAAATGGTCGACATCACCACCGGAGCACCACAGAGGTGGGTGACCTGGTGATCAGCCAGAGCTGCCCAGATAGCGTCGGCGCGAACTTCACGCAGACAGATATGGGTGCCATTGACTGCGGACATTGTCCAGGGGAAACACCAACCATTGCAATGAAACATGGGCAGGGTCCAGAGATAGACCACATGCTTGGGCATGGAGGCGGTGATCGCATTACCCTGAGCCAGCAGATAAGCGCCCCGATGGTGGTAAACCACCCCCTTTGGATCACCTGTGGTGCCGGAGGTGTAGTTGACAGTTATGGCGTCCCATTCAGTCTCAGGCATTAGCCAGGGGAAATCTGCATCACCTGATGACAGCAGTATTTCATAGTCATCTGTGCTCAGTCTGTCTCCCGGCTGCGGGAACACCAGGTCCTGATAGTCGATAATCAGGGGCTCAATATCTGCCAGCTGCAAAGCGGCGCCCATGGTTGCCGCAAAGGCGGTATCTGTAATCAGCAATCGTGACTCGGCATGATCCAGCTGAAAGGCTATAACCGCAGCATCCAGCCTGGTATTTATGCTGTGCAGCACGGCGCCGCACATGGGCACTGCATAATGAGCTTCAAGCATGGCCGGTGTGTTGGCCAGCATTACCGACACCGTATCACCGCGGCCAATACCGCGCCCAGCCAGCACAGAGGCAAGCTGCCTGCAGCGACGGTAGAAGTCCCTGTAGTTCAGTTGTTGCCCACCATATATCACTGCGGGATGATCAGGGAATACAGTGGCGGCGCGCTCGAGAAACGTCAGGGGAGTCAGAGGTTGATAGTTAGCCTGCTGTTGGTCGAGGTCACGATTATAGATGCCAGACATGGGCTCTGTTATCTGTCTTGCCACTGTGGCGCGCGCTTTTCGACAAATGCGCCTATGCCCTCTTCGGCATCATGCCTAAGCATATTGTCCACCATCACCTGAGAGGCATACTGATAGGCATCCTCCAGAGGCATTTCAGCCTGCTCATAAAATGCTTTTTTGCCTACAGCCACAGTCATAGTGGATTTGGCGGCAATTTTGGCAGCCATGGCCATGGTTTGTTCGGTTAGTTCTGCCGCACTGTGGGTCTGATTAATCAGACCGATTTGCTGAGCTTTTTGCGCACTGATCATATCTCCAGTCAACAGCATTTCCATTGCATGCTTGCTGGCCACATTGCGCGACAGAGCCACCATGGGCGTTGAACAAAACAACCCTATATTAACTCCGGGCGTTGCAAACATGGCGGAATCTGCGGCCATAGCCAGATCACAGCTGGCCACCAACTGGCAGCCCGCTGCGGTAGCCACAGTGGCCACCTCTGCAATGACCGGCTTGGGGTTGCGCACAATCAGCTGCATCAATGAGGCACAGGTATCAAACAGTGCTTTAAAATAAGCCTTGCCATTATCTTCACCAGATCTGGCGGCAGTAATCTCTTTGAGATCATGGCCTGCACAGAATGCCGGACCATTGGCGGCCAGGACTATGACCCGCACCGAAGGGTCGAGAGCCGCTTGACCAAAGGTATCGGAGAGCTGCGCCAGCATGCTTTCAGACAGAGCATTGCGGCGCTTTTGATCATTTAATGTCAGCCGCAGAATGCCGTCTGATGTTTCACTGAGCAAAATATCACTTTGTAACTGATCTGCCATACTCGCCTCTCTGCCCTGCGGCTTTAAATTTATTCTTCTTTTTAAACCTGAACTAGGGCTCTACTCCAGTCCAGTAAGGTTTGGTCAATTCTATCTTTGGACAGCGATTCATCACAACTTTCATGCCAGCGGACTCAGCCAATTCGGCAGCCTGCTGATTAAAAACCTCAAGCTGCATCCAGACAACATTAGCCCCTATGGAGATCGCCTCCTGAGTGACACCCAGTGCCGCCTGCGATGAGCGGAAAATCTCCACCATATCTACAGGCTGCTGTATGGAGGCAAGAGAGTCGTAGCAGCGCTGACCCAGTATATTATTACCCGCCTCGCTGGGGTTGACCGGAATTATCTGATAGCCCGCATTGAGCAATACTTGCATGCACTTGTAACTATCGCGCTCTGGGCGCGGGCTGGCACCCACCAGGGCTATGGTTTTAACCTCGGTGAGTATCTGCCTTAGATAGGCGTCTGCATAGTTGTCGTGGTTGATGGCAATACCTACTTATTATTTTTATTAGGCTTTGGCCGCTATGGCTTTTTTGGGATCGTAAAATGGCTTTGGCACAACCTTAACAGAGCGGCGACCAATTGGGGTGACTATCTCAGCCTGGGTATCCAGGGAGCTAAAATCGATACTCACAATAGCCAGGGCAATATTTGCCTGCAGTCGCGGTGAATAGATCGCTGAGGTAACACAGCCAATCTGTTCTGAACCCGCAATAATTGGCCAAAATTCATTGTTGGCACCAGTCAGAGGCTCACCGTCAATCTCTAGTCCCACCTGCTTGCGGCTAACACCCTGCTCGGCAATTTTTTTCAACGCGGCCTTGCCGATAAAATCAGCGTCCATGTCCAGGTCCACCAGACGTTCGAGACCCAGCTCAAAGGGGTTGGTATGGCTGTCCATATCCGCATGATAGGACAGCATGCCTCCTTCGATACGGCGTATGGCAGAGGTGTGGCCAGGCTGCAAGCCAAAGGCCTGACCCGCCTGCATAATGCGCTCCCACAATTCATCGCCACGGCTGCCGTCGCGCAGGTAAATCTCATAACCCAGCTCGCTGGACCAGCCGGTGCGGGAAATAATCAACGGCATGCCGTCGAGTTCAAAATCTGCAAACCAGTAATAGCGCAACTCAGTGATTTTATCGCCAAACAGACTGCGCATAATGTCACCGGATTTCGGCCCCTGCAGCTGCAGCGGAGACACATCGGGCTCACAGATCTCCACATCCATGCCGGAAGTCACGGCCAGGCCCTGGGCCCAGAGCAAAATATCACTATCTGCCAGAGACAGCCAAAAATGGTTTTCACCAAGACGCAGCAGTATGGGGTCGTTGAGAATGCCGCCCTGAGCATTGGTAATCAGCACATATTTACACTGCCCGACAGCACAGTTGGACAGATTGCGCGGTGTTAACATCTGCACAAATTTAGCCGCATCTGGGCCAGTAATCTCCACCTGCCGCTCAACAGCTACATCGCTCAGGGTGGCGCTGTTGATCAGGTTCCAAAAATTTTGTTCAGGGTCACCAAAATCCCGAGGTATATACATATGGTTGTATACAGAAAACCCGGCGGCGCCCCAGCGCAGCGTGGCATCAAAGTAGGGTGACTTGCGAATTTGGGTGCCAAAGCCAAAGGCTTTGGACTCAGACGTTTTTGAGACTGTCTTCATAACCATTGCTCTAAAAATTCGTAAATAAAATTTTCGAGAGTCTGATCCCAACTCAGTGTTGGTGCTTTTGAACTTGCGACAAAAAAATATAGCAATACGACAGGGATTAATTTGAATAAAAAGGCAGCTTTAAGCTGCTGAAAACGAAAAAAGCCCCGTTGACCGGGGCTTTTTACTGACTTGTCATCTAGTGGTGCGGACGGGGGGACTTGAACCCCCACAACCGAAGTTACCAGCCCCTCAAGCTGGCGCGTCTACCAATTCCGCCACGTCCGCATAACTAAATGTAACTGTTTGCTCTGGGAGCCTATTATTCCGCAGGGATTTCGGGAAGATCCCCTGAAGAGAGATCATCGATCGAGTCCACAACCGGGAGATCATTTTCCAGAACGGATTCCATAGGAATCGACTGTAGTTCTGGCAGCAAGCCTTCATCAACGACTGTTTTGTTTTTGGCGATCAGTGCCAAGCTTACACTGGTTACAAAAAAGATAGTCGACAGTATTGCTGTCATCTTGCTGAAGAAATTCCAGCCACCACCGCTGCCAAACACAGTCTGTGATGCACCTGAGCCAAATGAGGCTCCGGCTTCTGCGCCTTTACCCTGTTGAAGCAAAATCAGGCCTATAAGGCCAATGGCTACGACAAAGTGAAAAATTAAAATAATCTGTTCCATTACTTTTGCTCGATCAATTGTTGTGCAATATTTAAAAAACCATCTGCCTCTAATGAGGCTCCGCCAACCAGTCCACCATCGATGTCTGGCTGACCAAATAACTGGCTCGCATTGTCGCTGTTGACACTGCCACCGTAAAGCAAGCTGGTGTTAATGCCTGGGGCACCAAGTTGGGCACGAATGCCCTTATGCACCTGCTGAGCCTGCTGCGGGCTAGCTGTCTCACCTGTGCCTATGGCCCAAACTGGTTCATAGGCAATAACCCCGTCGCAAACCCTGTCGAGGCCTGCCTGTTCAATCACCGCAGAGATCTGCCCTGACACCACAGCCATAGTCTGACCCTGCTGGCGCTGCTGCAATGTTTCGCCCACACAGAGTATGGGAATTAACCCTGCAGCCTGTGCTGCGACAAATTTTTCTGCCACAGTGCCGTTACTTTCGCCAAACAGCGTGCGCCGCTCTGAGTGGCCAACTAACACATACTTACAACCCAGATCACTGAGCATGGCGGCGGAAATCTCACCGGTAAAGGCACCATTATGGTGTTGCGAAAGGTTCTGTGCGCCGATCGCTACGCCGCTACCCACCAGTGCTGATGCCACTGAAGATATATGCACAGCTGGTGGAAAAACAACCATCTCCGCGGAGCCTTTTGCCATCCACTGCCGGCCCAACTGACTGGCTAACTGGGTCGCCGATTCAGCTGTTCCGTGCATTTTCCAATTACCCGCAATCAGCGGATTTGCCATCCTAGTCACTCCTCTGGGAGGGGCCTTTCAAACGGGCGTGAATCCTACCCGACAAAGGGCTAAGTTACAACCGGGAATACCTCTTTCAGTATTTGTTAACCAGCTCAGCCTACCTGCTCTTGAACACAGCTTGCCAGACTGGCGACCAGCTTATTGACCAATGCCTGATCCTCACCCTCTACCATCACTCTGATTAAAGGTTCTGTGCCTGAGGGCCGCAGTAATACCCGACCTCGGCCTGCCAGTTCGGTCTCGGCAGCGGCCACTGCATCATTGATAGCCTGATTATTGCTGATATCGACTTTTGTTGAGAGCCGCACATTGATCATAGTCTGAGGGAATTTACTCATGCCGGTTTTTAGCTCGGCCAATGTACTGCCACTCTCAACCAGTGCCAATACCACCTGCAGTGCTGCGACTATGCCATCACCGGTGCTATTGAGGTCGCTGCATAGAACATGGCCGGAGGCCTCGCCACCCAGCTCCCAGCTGTTGGCTTTAAGTGCTTCAACTACATAGCGATCACCCACCTTGGTTCTCTCAAACGGGATGCCCAGATCCTTAAGGGCCAGCTCCAGACCCAGATTGCTCATCTGTGTGCCAGCGACACCTCTGCAGTTGCCTTTGGCCCGGCGGTGCTGAGCTATGATATAAATCAGCTCATCACCATCGACGACCTCGCCATTGCCATCAACAAACAATACACGATCGCCATCGCCATCGAAGGCAACACCAAAATCCGCCTGCTCGTCGACTACAGCCTGCTGTAGCCCATCCATATGGGTGGAGCCACATTCCTCATTGATATTGAACCCATTGGGCGCATTGCCCATAGCTATGGTCTTGGCGCCGAGTTCTTTAAATACTCTGGGGCCGGCATGATAGGTGGCACCATTGGCGCAATCTATCACGACCTTTAGGCCTGTCAGGTCAAAACCTGCAGGCAATGTGCCTTTACAGAATTCAATGTAGCGACCGGTGGCATCGCTCAGACGACGAGCCTTGCCTAGATGATGAGAACTATTGGTGATCAGTGGCTCATCCATTAGCGCTTCAATTTCAAGCTCAACTTCGTCAGGTAATTTATAGCCATCAGCGGCAAAAAACTTAATGCCATTGTCTTCGACCGGGTTGTGGGAGGCACTGATGACAATACCGGCCGCTGCCCGAAAGGTTCTAGTGAGATAGGCAATAGCCGGGGTCGGCATGGGACCCAGCATATCCACATCGACACCGGCAGCGACCAGACCTGCCTCCAGCGCTGACTCAAACATATAGCCAGAGACTCTGGTGTCCTTGCCAATCAGCACGCGCTTTTTGCCCTTGGTATGGCGGGTTAATACGGTACCAGCCGCCCAACCCAGTTTAAGCATAAAGTCTGCAGTGATCGGGTATTCACCGACTCTGCCGCGAATACCATCGGTGCCAAAATATTTTCTACTCATTTTTCACTAATTTCCTTATTGCTGCTCTGCCGCCAAACGCTAAGCGCCTGAACAGTTTCTTTAACATCGTGAACCCGAAGTATCAGTGAACCCCGAGCCGCCGTCACCTGCTGTGCGGCTAAAAGCGCCATGGTAACACTTCCTATCAGCCGATTATCCACTTGTGAATTTAAAATCTGCCCAATCATGGATTTTCTCGACACCCCCACCAATACTGGATGGCCCTCAGCAGCCAACTGGTCCAGCCCATTAAACAGTGCCAAATTATGCTCAAGGGTTTTGCCAAAACCAAATCCTGGATCCAATAGTATCTGCTCAGCACTGATGCCTGCGGAGAGACATGCCTGCCTGCGTTGCTGCAAAAACTCAACAACTTCTGCCACTACATTCTGATACTGGGGGTTTGCCTGCATACTGTCTGGCTGATTTTGCATATGCATCAGACAGACCGGCAAGCCGCTATTGGCCGCGGCCTGAAGTGCACCCTCGCGCCGCAGTGCGCGTACATCATTGATTAAACTGGCCCCGGCAGCGGCAGCCTGATTAATCACTTCAGCTGTGCTGGTATCGACAGAGACAATGGCATCAAAGCGACTGGTGACCGCCTCGACAACCGGGATTACCCGCTCCAACTCCTGATCCACTGATACAGCCTTGGCACCGGGGCGCGTAGACTCTCCGCCTATATCAATAATATCTGCGCCATCATCCAACATGCTTTCAATGGCCTGCAGAGTTTTGCTCTGGTCTAGGCGACCGTCAGAATACAGCTGACCACCATCAGAAAAGGAATCTGGAGTGGCATTGACAATGCCCATCACTGCGGGTCGCGATAGGTCGAGGGTTTTGCTGCCGCACCTGAGTTCTGTCATAAAAATTGCGCCGTAAAATCAAAAAAACCCCGACACCCTGAGAGCATCGAGGTTTGGTGTTAAGACTGTAATTAGATATCCTCTACCGGACCACCGATAGGGTCTCCATCCTTTGCATCAGTCTTTTCTGAGTCAGCCTTTTTACTGGCCTGACCACTGCCGCCGGATCGGTTATCAAAATCATTGTCATCCCACTGCTTGGGAGGCCGAACCTTGACGCGATTCATCAGATCATCAACCTGATCAGCATCAATGGTTTCATATTCCATCAGTGCGTCTTTCATGGCTTCAAGTATATCCCGGTTATCCTCCAACAGCTTTTTGGCCTTGCTGTAGGCGTCGTTCAATATGGTTCGCACTTCCTGATCGATCTCGCGCGAGGTATCCTCAGAATAGTGGGTATTGCCACCTCCAGGCGCCTGGGACTCATCCTCACCGTAGAGCACTGGGCCCATTTTTTCGTTGAGACCCCATTTGGTGACCATATTGCGCGCCATCTGCGTGGCTCGCTCAATATCATTAGACGCTCCCGTGGTCACACCATCTATGCCACCAATTAGCTCTTCAGCAATACGACCACCAAACAGGCTGCACAGCTGACTATTGAGCTGCCGCTTGTTCATGCTGTAACGATCTTCCTCAGGCAGATACTGAGTCACACCCAGGGCTCGGCCGCGGGGAATAATAGTTACCTTGTGAACAGGATCATGCTCTGGCACCAGACGGCCAATAATGGCGTGGCCGGCCTCATGGTAGGCGGTGTTGGCCTTTTCTTTCTCCGACATCACCATGGAGCGTCTCTCGGCGCCCATCA
>JAYPYO010000072.1:0-10287 GCA_038135995.1 Porticoccaceae bacterium | reverse complement strand
GTGTTGTACCAGGGGGCGGTGTTGCTCTGATCCGTGTACTGCAGAAAATTGAATCTGTGGTTGGCGATAACGACGACCAGACTGTAGGCGTGGGCATTGCCCGTCGCGCCATGGAAGCACCTCTGCGTCAGATCGTTGAAAATGCCGGCGAAGAAGGTTCAGTGGTAGTGGACAAGGTTAAGAATGGCAAAGGTAACTTTGGTTACAACGCCGGCTCTGGTGAATACGGCGATATGATCGATATGGGTATTCTGGATCCTGCCAAAGTAACCCGCACTGCACTGCAGGCAGCGGCTTCAATTGCTGGCTTAATGATCACCACAGAAGCTATGGTTTCTGATGCAGCTGACGAAGGTGCTGCTCCAGCAATGCCTGATATGGGCGGCATGGGTGGAATGGGCGGCATGGGCGGCATGATGTAAGCCTCCAGCGCTTTCCAGCATTAAAAAAACCCCGCAAATCAGTTTGCGGGGTTTTTTTTGCCTTTTAGACCGGAAAAATGCTGTCTCTGTAGCTCCGAAGGTTGCTATTTAGCTGGGATTGCAGAACAATTGTTGGGTTTAAAAACCTATGTCCCATCGGGGTAAAATCTAAGAGGAGTTGTCATGACTATTGAGTTTATTAATTTTCTAGCCCGTTGGGGCCACGTGCTGTTCGGTATTGTCTGGATCGGCATGCTTTACTACTTTAACTTTGTTCAGGGCGGCTACTTTAAAGAAGCCTCCGCTGAGGGCCTGGCTGATGCCAAGGCCAAGCTGGCTCCCAGCGCTCTGTGGTGGTTCCGTTGGGGTGCTATGTTCACCTTTATCACTGGTCTCTACCTGCTGCACAGCATCTCTCATCTGCTCAACAACTATATTATTATCGGCGCAGCGATGGGTACCCTAATGGCAGCTAATGTATGGATGGTTATATGGCCTGCACAGCGCATTGCTCTGGGCATCGAGGAGGGTGGTGACAAAGCGGCAGCCGGAGCCAAGGCTCTGTTGGCGTCCCGTACTAATACTCTGTTCTCGGCGCCCATGCTTTTCGGCATGCTAGCTGGTCCTCACGTCGCAACCAACGGCTACGGCACGGAAATTGGCGGCACCGGTTTGACTGTGATGCTGGTGATTATTTTGGCGCTTGAAGTCAATGCACTCAAAGGTAAGCAGGGCCCAATGACAACGGTAAACGGCGTGATTGGTTCTAGCCTGGCACTGACTGCTGTTATGGTTGCTGTGCTCAATCTGCTATAAGCGGTTTAGCGAGATTAAAAACCGGTGCTGTTTGTTCAGCGCCGGTTTTTTTATGCCTGTTTGATACAGGCTATACGAAGAGGTATAAAATTAACGTTTCCGGGATGCTCCGCCGCCTCTATGGGCGTATAATCTTTCGCCATTGCCAATGACCTGTCAGGGAATCGTGATTATGGAAAAGAACCGCATTAAACCGATTGTCGCTGAGCGCGACGATATGATCGGCCGCTCACCATCGGCCTCCAAGTCCGATGGTGCTGACAGTAATGGGACTGCTGGGCAGGCTGCTGGTATGTCGGGCCTGTGGAAATTTCTGGTGTTGGTGGCATTCTTTGGTTTGGGCGGAGCCGCAGGCCTGGGTTGGATGCAGTACCAGGACTTATCCGCCAAACACAGCTCTCTATTGCAGCGCTTTGAGTTGCTGGAGTCACGATTAAGCAGCACTGATGAGTCGGTTACCCAGTCCGGTGCCGCTATGCAGGTCAATATTGCCAAGCAGGGCGAGGAGCTTAAAAAGCACTGGAGCGAAATCAGAAAGCTCTGGGGTGTGACCAATGATATTAACAAAGGCAAAATAGAGAAAAATAAAAAAGATATCTCTTTTTTGGCCAGCAAGCGCAATAGCCTTGAAAACGCTGTAGCAAAAGATGGTAAAAAACTAGCTACACTGAGCGCCAACTATCTGGGTATGGCAGCAGATGTAGAAGCGGTTGCCGAGAGTATGCGCAACCATAGCGATGGACTCAATCGCGTCAATAACAGTCTGGGGCTGATTAATCAGCGAATAAAAAATAATGCCGAGGGTATTGAGTCTATGGAAGCCTTCCGCCGCCAGATCAACCAGAAAATTTATGCCCTGGAGCAGCGCAGTGTCGCTACTCTCAATCAGACAGGATCGAATCAATAAAAACCATGACTACTATTCGTCAACAAGATGTTATTCAAAGTGTTGCAGATGCTCTGCAGTACATTTCTTACTATCACCCGGCCGATTTTATCAAAGCAGTAAAAGAAGCCTACGATCGCGAGGAGTCTAAATCTGCCAAAGATGCCATGGCACAGATATTGATCAACTCGCGCATGTGCGCCATGGGCCACAGGCCGATCTGTCAGGACACAGGTATTGTGACCGTCTTTGTGAAAGTAGGTATGGACGTGCGCTGGGATGCCGATATGAGTCTCACCGACATGATCAATCAGGGGGTGCGCGAGGCTTACACTCACCCGGATAATATACTCCGCGCGTCCATACTGGATGATCCGGATGGCGCACGCAAAAATACCGGCGACAATACGCCCGCGGTTATTCATTACGAAGTGGTTCCCGGAGACAAAGTTGAGATTGATGTGGCCGCTAAAGGTGGTGGTTCCGAGGCCAAGTCAAAGTTTGCCATGCTCAACCCATCAGACTCTGTGGTGGACTGGGTGCTCAATGTGGTCCCCACCATGGGCGCCGGTTGGTGCCCGCCGGGCATTCTGGGGATTGGTTTGGGCGGTACCGCAGAAAAAGCCATGCTGATGGCCAAAGAGGCCCTGCTAGAGCATATAGATATCCAGGAGCTGCAGGCCAAAGGTGCGGAAAACCGCAACGAAGAACTGCGTCTGGAGCTGTTTGACAAGGTCAATGCACTGGGCATAGGTGCTCAGGGTCTGGGCGGTTTAACCACAGTACTGGATATTAAAATTAAAGATTATCCCTCCCATGCAGCTAACAAAGCCGTGGCTATTATCCCTAACTGTGCGGCAACTCGCCATGTGCATTTCGAGCTGGACGGCACAGGTCCGGCCCAGCTTGAGGCGCCAAATCTTGACGACTGGCCGGATATTACTTGGGAGACAGACGACAGCGTACGCCGGGTTAATCTGGATACCGTCACCCAGCAAGAGATAGAACAGTGGAAGCCAGGTGATACTCTGCTGCTGTCCGGAAAAATGCTCACTGGCCGCGATGCGGCCCATAAGAAAATGACCGATATATTGGCCCGTGGCGAGCAGCTACCCGTCGACCTGACCGGGCGTTTTATCTATTACGTGGGCCCTGTAGACCCCATTGGTGACGAAGCTGTAGGTCCCGCAGGTCCTACCACAGCGACCAGAATGGACAAGTTTACTCGCACCATGCTCGAAGAGACCGGCCTGATGGGTATGATCGGCAAGGCCGAGCGTGGCCAGTCCGGTATAGATGCCATCAGAGACAACAACGCGGTATACCTTATCGCAGTGGGCGGTGCAGCCTATCTGGTTTCCAAAGCCATTACTCATGCCGAGGTAATTGCTTTTCCGGAGCTGGGTATGGAGGCCATCTATGAGTTTGAAGTTAATGAGATGCCAGTCACTGTCGCCGTGGATACCAGCGGCGAATCAGTGCATCGCATAGGCCCAGAAATCTGGCAGGCCAAAATCGAAGAGAAGGCGCTAAAGTTTGACTAGACTTAGGCTAATCTGGCAGCCAGTTTATAGTGCCAGTCTTAATAACCGTAAGCAGCTGCTTACATTCAGCCCCTGTGGCACAACATAAATGAAAGGAAAACAAAATGAACAGCGTTAAATCAGTCATTGCAGGACTGGCTATTATTGCATCTGGTGCAGCCGTATCGGACAGCTGGTATCTCGGAGAAGCAGTAAGTCACTACGTCCTTGATGATCAGCGCGCCCTCGAGGGAGATATCGAAGGTACTCAGGCGGGTCTGCAGGTAGGTAAATTTATCACTGACAATATGGCTGTAGAGCTGGGTTATGGTACCAATGTGGGCCACGATAACTTTGATGTTCTCACTCTGAGCACAGTTATCTGGATGGGCGACAGTGCGGCTAACTGGCGCCCCTATGCCATGCTTGGGTTTAACCAGTACGACTTTACGGATACTAGTAATCTGGCGGCCGATCACGACGATAACTCCAGTCAGATACTGTTTGGTCTCGGCGTGAGCACCATGATTGCTGATGAGGTTCAGTTCCGCGCCGATCTGCGAGGTATGGGCGGTCATGATGAGACGGGCGAAGATGTCGGCCTGCAGTTATCTATCAACCATATGTTTGGGCAGAAATCTGCGCCTGTAGCTAAAGCGGCGCCGGCGCCAGCGCCAGCACCTGTGGTAGAGGAAGCGCCTGAAGTGCGTACCATTACTATTCGCTTAAATGTCGAATTTGAATTTAACAGAGATACGGTCAAGGCAGTTTATGGTGACCAGCTGGAAGCTATTGCCGCCGCTATGCGCGTCCATGAAGATATTGAGTTAGTGCTTGAAGGCCACACTGATAGCCGTGGCTCAGACAGCTACAATGCCGATCTGTCCAACCGTCGTGCCATAGCAGTAAAACGTAAAATAGCTGAGGACTATGGTATTGCCAGTGATCGAATCTCTGCAGTGGGCTACGGCGAAAGCCGTCCCATAGCGACCAATGATACAGATGAGGGCCGTGCCCGAAATCGTCGTGTTGTTGGCGAGATGACTTTCTCTGAAGTGGCTGCAGACTAATCAGGCGGCAAGTTATTGCAGAGCAACAAAGAAAATTAAAACGGCGCCTCTCAGGCGCCGTTTTACTATCCAACAAAAGGACTGCTCATGGGTAATACATTTTATTGGCACGATTATGAGACCTTTGGGGTTGATCCGTCCAAAGATCGGCCATCGCAGTTTGCTGGCCTGCGCACAGATGAAAATCTCAATCCCATTGGCGAGCCTCTGGTGATTTACTGTCAGCCACAAAAGGATATTCTACCGGCTCCCGTGGCCTGCCTGGTGACCGGCATCACCCCTCAGCACGCCATGGAGCAGGGTCTGCCCGAGCCGGAATTTATGGCTCAGATACATGCCCAGTTGGCTATGCCGGGCACCTGCGGAGTCGGCTATAACAGCATTCGCTTTGACGATGAGGTGACCAGATACAGCCTCTACCGGAACTTCTACGATCCCTACGAGCGAGAGTGGAAAAATGGCAACTCACGCTGGGATATTATCGACATGCTGCGCCTGTGCAGGGCCCTGCGCCCCGAGGGTATAAACTGGCCAGACCATGAGCCAGGCCGGCCCAGTTTTAAACTGGAAGATCTCACCAAAGCTAATGGTATTGCCCACGAGGCGGCTCATGATGCCCTGAGCGATGTAACTGCGACCATTGCCATGGCTAAACTAGTCAAAGAAAAGCAGCCTCGTCTGTTTGATTATGTACTCAATCACCGCAGCAAAAAAGCTATTGCCGAGACCCTGAATACCCAGCAGCGCAAACCGTTTTTTCATATCTCTGGCATGCTGTCCAGAGAGCATATGTACGGTGCCATTATGATGCCTCTGGCGCCACACCCGACCAATAGCAATGGGGTTATCTGTGTAGATCTATCGGCAGATCCCGAGCCATTAATTAGTCTGGATGCCGAGGAGATACGCCGGCGTGTCTTTACCCCGGCTGAAGAGCTGGAAAATAAAAACCAGCGCATCCCCCTCAAGGTGGTGCATATTAACAAGGTGCCAGTAGTGACCACCCATAAACTGGTCGACGAGGCAGCTGCGCAGCGACTGGCTATTGATGTAGCCACCTGCGAGCGGCACTGGCAGCGTTTAAATCAGCTTGATCTCAAAGCCAAGCTGCATCTAGTGTTTGCTGAGCAGGACTTTGCGCCCAAGCCCGAGGCAGAGCAGCAACTCTACAGTGGCTTTCTGCCTAATCAGGATAAGCCCCTGCTCAGCGAGGTGCGTCGCGCTAGCCTGGATGACTTTAAGCAGCACAGCTTTCATTTTGCCGACGCTCGGTACAATCAATTACTGTTTAGCTATCGTGCCCGCTACTTTGCTGACTCCCTCACTGAGGAGGAGCATAAGACCTGGCATGAGAGCTGCAAATGGCGCTTAAGCGACGAAAGTGCCGGGTATTTGACGATTGATCAGCAGGCCAGTGAAATTAGTCAATTAATGGCTGATACCGGTCTGAGCGAGGAAAAACGGGCAGTTTTGGCTGCACTTCAGCAGTGGACTGACCAGATAGCGACGGAATTTGGCCTGACAAGCTAGAGTGAAACGCCTAAACAGGCTAAAATCCGCCAAATCAATTTGCCCTGGGGTGACCGCTTGAACTTTACCGGCGCGCATATTCTCTCAATTAACCAGTTCCAGCGTCAGGATGTCGAGCGAGTATTCGCCGTGGCAGACCAGATGCGACCCTATGCACTGCGTAAAAAAGTAACTCGCGTGCTGGAGGGGGCCATTCTTGGCAATATGTTTTTTGAAGCCAGCACCAGAACCAGAGTTAGCTTTGGCTCGGCCTTTAACCTGCTTGGGGGGGAGGTTCGTGAGACTGCCGGTTTTGAGAGCTCAGCGCTTGTTAAAGGTGAGTCTCTGCAGGACACCGCTCGGGTGCTGTCCGGGTTCAGCGACGTTATCTGCATGCGCCACCCGCAAGAGGGTTCGGTGGCAGACTTTGCTTCAGCCAGCCGTGTACCAGTCATGAATGGCGGCGACGGAGCCAACGAACACCCTACCCAGGCGCTGCTTGATCTCTACACCATACGCAGTGAGCTAGAAGCCAAGGGCCGTACCATCGATGGCTTAAAAATTGCCATGATTGGTGATTTGCGCCACGGTCGCACCGTGCACAGTCTCAGCAAGCTGCTCTCGGTCTACGATAATATTGAAGTGGTTTTAGTCTCGCCCAAAGAGCTTTGCCTCCCTGAGCCGATTATTGACGCTATGCGCAGCGCAGGTGTGGCGGTTAGAGAGTCCCATGAGCTGACTGGCGGTATCAGTGACGTGGATATTGTTTACTCCACCAGAATTCAGGAGGAGCGCTTCTCCAGCAAGGAAGAGGCGGATCTATATCGCGGCAAGTTTAGGCTCAATCAGGCCATCTATACAGAATTCTGCCAGCCCAATACTGTGATTATGCACCCTCTGCCCAGAGACTCGCGGGCCGATGCCAATGAGCTGGATATAGATCTAGACAGCAATCCCAATCTGGCTATATTCCGCCAAACAGACAATGGCGTGCTGGTGCGCATGGCGCTATTTGCCCTGGTGCTGGACGTGGCTCATCTAGTGGATGACTACGCCTGTGATGTGCGCTGGTACAACTCACGACAGAGTTAATTATTATTAGAACAACCAAGCCGGCAACTCTATGACAGAATTTGATGATATTCGCCCCTATAACGACTCCGAGGTTCCGGCCGTTATAGCGCGGCTGGTAGGCGACACAGAGTTTTTAGATTTACTGCTGTCACGCAGACTGCCGCTGCTGAGCAAGCTGCCCCTGTTTAAAGTTATAGCCCGGCCCTGGTTAAAAAACAGCCTGAGCAAGTTGGCTTCAGGAGTGCGCACGGTTGAGGACTTTCAGTCACATATGTCGACAGCGCTACTGGATGCCCTGGGGCGCACCACAGATGGCTACAGTTTTACCGGCGCTGAAAAGCTGGATGTGAACAAAGCATATTTGTTTATGAGTAATCACCGGGATATTGCGCTGGATCCGGCGATGATTAACCTGGGTCTTATTCTTGAAAAACACAGTACGGTGCGCATTGCCATTGGCGACAACCTGCTGCGCAAGCCTTACGCCTCAGACCTGATGCGGGTTAACCGCAGCTTTATCGTTAAGCGCTCGGTGACTGGTCGTCGCGACAAGCTCGAAGCCCTGAAAACTCTGTCGCGTTATATTCGGCATAGCATCACTGGCGATGGCGTCTCCTGCTGGATTGCCCAGGCCGAGGGTCGCGCTAAAGACGGCAACGATTGTACTGAGACCGCACTGTTAAAAATGCTTGCCCTGTCTAAAGACAAGGAGCAGAGCTTTGCTGCTGCCATTGGCGATATCAATCTTATACCAGTGTCTATTGCCTATGAGTACGACCCCTGCGCTGGCGATAAGGCTCGAGAGTTATACGCTGCGCAACAGGGGCTGACCTATGTAAAGGATGAATTTGAAGACCTGGAGACCATCCTCAAAGGCCTGGTGGAGTACAAGGGCCGTATACAGGTTAACTTTGGCGAGCGTATTGCCACTGACTTTGACTCTGCCGACCAGTTGGCCGCCGAGATCGACCGTCAAATACAGGCCAACTATCAGCTTTTCCCCAGTAATATTCTGGCCTGGCAAATGCAGGGCAATAAGGATAGCGCCACCCTTGAAACCCTAAAACGGCAGTGGCCAGACGAAGACTGGTCGGAAGCGCAGCTAAGGCTTGAATCACAGTTAGCCACAATACCCAGCATCCATCGCCAGATAGCAATTGACGCCTATGCTGCCCCGGTAAATAATCAGTTGGCCCAGCATAGCCCGTCACAGGGAAATTGATCATTGTTAGACACTGATGTCAGAGACTGCATTCAGCAGGGCTACAGACAGTTTTTAAAATCCCGAGATCTCAGCCCCAGGTTGGGCCAAAAACAGATGATTGGCGCAATAGCCAATGCCCTTAGCGATGATGATGCAGACAAACGCCTGGCCGTAATCGAAGCCGGAACAGGCACGGGTAAAACCGTAGGCTATCTTATGGCTGCACTGCCCATAGCTCGCGCTCTTAAAAAAACCGTAGTAGTGGCTACCGGTACCATAGCGCTGCAAGAGCAGCTGATTCATAAAGACCTCCCCGAGCTGATGGAGAGCTGCGACTGGGACTACAGCTGCGCTCTGGTTAAAGGCCGCGGTCGCTATGCCTGCAATCTGCGCATGGAGCAGATAATCGACTCGGTAAAATCAAAAGATGCCGGGTTATTTTTGTTTGAAGATGAGCAGCAATTTAATCCCAACGCAGAGACCGAAGAGCTATATCGGGAAATGGCGCTGGCCCTGGAAGAGGGCACCTGGGATGGGGAGCGAGACTCCTGGGAGACCCGTGTCACTGAGGTCGAATGGCGCGCCCTCACCGTAGACCGCCGCCAGTGCACCGGACGCCGCTGCCGCTTTGTCAATCAGTGCCCATTTTTTAATGCCCGCAATAATCTGGACGAGAGCGAAGTGATTGTGGCCAACCATGATCTGGTGATGGCCGATTTGGCTCTGGGAGGCGGTGCCATATTGCCCGCTCCAGAGGACTGCATCTATATATTTGATGAAGGACACCGCCTGGGCGATACGGCGGTTCGCCATTTTGGTGCCGAATGTCGCATCAATAGCACACTCAGCTGGCTGGAGCGGCTGCCCAAGCAGATCAAAGGGCAAACCCCAATATTTGCCAAAGATAGCGCACTGTCAGACCAGCTGCCGCGCATTGAAAAAGAAGCGGGCAAAATTACCGAACTCCTGGCCAGTACCTATCCACTACTTAAACAGTATGTGGACCAGTCAGACCATGCCGAGGGCCGCTACCGCTTTGCCCATGGCGATGTAGGTGAAGCCATTCGTGATCTGGCCTCACAGATTACCCTGCGCACCAGCGGCTGGTTAGGGCGCCTCGAGGTATTGGAAGATACATTGAGCGAAGCCTTGAGTGACAAACAATACCCTGTGCCCCTGCCCGATATAGAGCTGTTTTATCAGCAGGCAGGCAACTGGCTGGGCCGCGCAGAGAAATTATTGGCCCTGTGGGACAGACTGCACAAAGAGCTAAAACAAAACGAGATGCCCATGGCCTGCTGGCTAAGGCTAGACGAAGGCGGTGGTGGCAATGTGGATATCAGTATTAATGCCAGCCCCATTCAGGCTGCAGAGATACTGCGCCAGCAACTCTGGGGCAGCTGCTATGCAGCAGTGGTGACCTCGGCGACCCTGCGCTCACTGGGTAATTTTAATAGCTTGCAGCGCGAGATTGGTATGCCCAACAGTGCCAGTTACCTCTCTGTTGCTGGTGCCTTTGACTATGCCAAAGCTGCTGTGGTGCGAGTGCCCAGCGATGCCGTGGAAGGCAATAGCGTGGATGAGCACAGCCGCTATATTATTGATAACTTTGATTCTCTGGTCGAAGAGAGGGCGGGTACTCTGCTGTTGTTTTCCTCCAAACGACAGATGGAGCAGGTCTATGACGAGCTGTCTCGCGACCTGCATAAACTTATTCTGATTCAGGGTCAGTACTCCAACCGCGAGATGGTGCGCCTGCATAAAGAGCGCGTAGACCAGGGTC
>JAYPYO010000071.1:0-10864 GCA_038135995.1 Porticoccaceae bacterium | reverse complement strand
GGTGGTAAGTTAAAGGATTGATGCAACAAAATAAATTACACTGACGGATTAATACAAAAGTACTAGTTAGACGCCAAATTAATTGGCAGATTTCGCGGATAAGAAATCTTCAATATGCTGGCGTATTTCCTGCACTTTCCTGAGGTTTTCAGGAATATCCAGAGTGCCGTAGGTGGCTCTGAATTCAAGCACCAGCTCACGCAACTGAGACATGCCATAGAGCCCACAGAGACCCATGAGATCGTGAATAATCTGGCGCAGACTGCTTTTCTCGTCAGCACTTAACTGAGTTTCCAGCTTATCCAAGTTTTCAAACAGTGCGCTTTTTAACTCGTCTACTGGTATCACAGATGCTAGCAACCCGCCTTCAAAGCCCTCGGATACCTGACGTTGATCACTGAGGGAGCGCAGCATTGCGTTGACCAATTTTACTTCATCCAGGGGCTTGGACTGCACGCTAATCGCCCCTGCAGAGAGCATTCGTTGATGCTCAACCTGAGTAATATCTGCGGTAAGGCCAATGATAGGTGGGCTATCACCAGATTGTTGCATAATAGTCTCGCAGGCCGCCACACCATCTACCACCGGCATATGCAGATCCATCAAAATAATATCTGCGTGCAATTCATCGGCTAGCTCAACCGCTTCCAAGCCATTATTGGCTACCATACAGGTAGCACCATAGCCCTCTAACAGCCTGACAATTAGCTTTTGATTAAATGGATTGTCCTCTGCAACCAGTACTATTACCCCTTTTAACAGCTGTTCCGGCGGGGCTATGGCATGTGTGGCATCAACCATAGATTCCTCGGGCTTTGCAGTTGCAAGACGACAGCTAAAGCTGATAATGGAACCCTTGCCCACTGTACTCTCTATGCTCACATCACCGCCCATTGCCTGCGCCAAACGCTGACAGATAGACAGACCCAAACCAGTGCCGCCAAAACGACGATTGATCGAGGTATCTTCTTGAGAGAATGGATCAAAAAGACTGGGAATTGCTTCCTCGGCTATACCTTTGCCTGAATCAGCTACCGAACATTCGAGAGTAACAGTGTCATCCTCAATGGACTGACAGCGCAGCTTCAGGGCAACAAAACCAGTATCGGTAAACTTAATAGCATTGTTAATCAGGTTAGCTAATATTTGAGTCAATCGCACTGGATCGCCGCACAGCTGTGAAGGTACGTTATCATCAAGATCCAGAGTAAAACTGAGCCCCTTTTCGTCGGCGCGCTGCTGATGAATTGCCATGGTATCGCGCAACCATTGATTTATATCAAAGTTAATCTCTTCAAGAGTAAAACCGCCTAAATGCGCTTTGGAAAATTCCAAAATATCGTCAATCATGGTCAACAGCATAGTCGAGGAGCGCTCAATAACTCTGAGATGCTCATCGCGCTTGCGATCGTCCAATTCTGTCGATAGTAATTTTGAAAATCCAATCACTGCAGTTAATGGTGTTCGCAACTCATGACTCATTCGCGCGAGAAACTGATCCTGAGCTTCCATAGCATCTTCTAGCTCAATAAGGGTAATCTGCAACTGTGCTGTGGCTCGTGCAATTTCACTCTGCATACGTACATTTGACTGCTTTACACTGGTGGCCAACTGATTGATGCCATAGGACAATTTGCGCAGCTCAAGAGGCCCCTCCTCACTGGCCAAAGACTCGAGGCCACCGGCCTCCATAACCTCTACAACCTGAGTAAGTCCCTCTAGAGGACGCGAAATACTGCGGCCGATTCTCATAGAGATCCAGGCTGCCACCAGAAGTCCAAGGGTAATCACTATGAGCGCGCCGAATATAGCGCGACGCTGTTTGTACAACAGGATTTCATTGGTAAGAGACACCACTACCCAACCAAGCTGCTCGGAGACTGGCTCGCCCACTTCATCGTAATCTTCCACTGAACGATGCTGCAGGGTAATTTTCGAATAGAAGTACCAGTTATCGTCTATAAAAAAAGGCTTCCCCGAATCAAAGTCCTTTGGCATTTGCTCAATGGAAATATCAATACTGCCAATTCTGACCGTTTGACTGTCAGCCGAATTGAAAAAAAGCATTCCAGACACTGAGGGAATATCCAAAATGGAATCACCCAATGTTCTGAGCATTTCTTGATTACCGGAGTAGAGCGCAAACTCAGCGCTGGAGGCCATCTGGTTAGTCGCCACTCGCCCAGTATCATGCATATTGGACAACAGTTCCTTACTCTGGGTGGAAATCATGTACCAACCCAATACCAGACTGAGCATAGCTAAGGGAATCAAGCCTGTGATCAGCAATCGTGCATGGATACTATTGAGTTCGTTATGCAATCTCATATCAGTCTTCCAACCGATCTATATAGAACTGTTTGTCTTGCAGACGAATATCCAAATGCTCTGCCACATTGTTGTTAAACTCAACAGAAAAATAGGCGGGCATATGGGCTGCACCTGAGCTGATTGCAGAGTTGCCATAAATTTCTATCAATTCAGACACCTGCTGTGCAACGTTCTCAGGCGAAGTATAGACAGCAGCCAGGGCACCTGCATTGAGATAGGCTTTGGAATAGGCGACCACAGGCACCTTGTATCTATAACTCAGCTGTAGAATCCACTTGGCTGTCGCAATGTTAATCAGTCGGCTATCTGGCACTGGAATAAACACATCACTGCGCTTAATGATCGGCTCAAGAGTTTTAATTGGATTATCGCTGGCATTGACGCTAACCAGAATAGGCTCCATACCAGCATCAGTCACATAGCGCCCAAACTCTTCAAGCTTGGACAGCGAACCGGGGCCGAGCATCAAGCCTACATTTGACGCCGAGGGCATAAGTAGCTTGGACAATTGAATACTGCGCTCTACCGGCTGATCTATGCAGACAACTGATAACCCAGAGGCGAGAGCCTGCTCTTTTGATCCATAGTATTTCTGCGCTATCGCCAAAAACGCACTATCTGTAATTAAAACTGCGATAACAGGTTGCGAGGGGGCCTGACTAACCACGGCTTGGGTCGCACCAGCGCCCACAGTAACTATAAGATCAGCCGTCTCCAGAGCCCGCTCAATTTTACTGCTGGCACTCTGACCCATAGAGACGAAAGTATAATGATCACTCTGCTCGTGCAGATTTGATTTCGCACCACTGACCACCTGCTGATAGGCAGAGGAGGTTTTGCTTACAACGAAAGCTATATTTTTTGGCTTTTCGAGACCGGCAGCCAATACTGGGCTGGCGAAGACACCAAACAGCAACAAGCAAACTCCTCGACAACTAGTCAAGGATTGAGCTAATAACCATTTATACAAGATGTTCATTGTTGTTGTAAAAATCTCAAAACAGGTAAAACCCAACTACAGCTTTATGGAAAGCCGATTTTCAGACCCAACACATAGCGCGTGGAAAACTGGTTAAAGAAATAGTATTCACGATAATCACTCCCCAAGTTTTGAATAGTCAGCCCAACCTCCAAATCTTTACCGGCCAACCGCCACTTTTTAGCCGCCTTGAGATCCAAGCGTGTGAAGCCCTCGTCATTATTGCCTGAAAAATGTCGGATCTTTGACATATGGCTCAATGTTGCACTCAGGCTTAGATTATCTTTGGTTACATAGTTGACCAGCAGTGAACCCAGAATTTTCGGGTTCACCCCGCTCAGGTCACGAATCTCCTCCACTGGCGTTGACCGATAAAAGGCACTGTGAGTCAGGTCGACAAAACTGTAATTGGCATGGACCAGGAACTGGGGACTGGGTCGATACTGAGCCTGCCACTCCATGCCCCAGGCTTTTATGGAATCTGTGTTATCGCGGATATTGAGCTGGCCATCAACATCTGGATAGGCCACGCGGCGCTCAGCAATCACATCCGACATTTTTTCAGAGAACAGGCGCATATCAAAATGCAAATGATCATCAAAAAATGAACCCGCATAACCCAGCTCAGAACTAATAAGTCGTTCCGCGTTGATGTCTGCATCTGATACCACCACCCCATCAAGGATCAGATTTTCATCATAGCGAATAAAGGTGGACTGATGACTCTCCAAAAGTGTCGGTGCTCTATAGCCCCGATTGAAGGCCAATCTGAGGGTTTGATCGGCGGCCATCTTATAATTAGTCGCCACCCGATAGGACTTAACCTGATCACCATCGTCCCTGTATTCCACCATGACGCCAGTGTTAGTAGTCAGCTTGTCATTCATCTGCCATTCAAAGTTTGCAAAGCCCCGATAGGAATTCTCAGCCGCATAATCTGACATATCAAAAAACGAGTTACTACTGACTCTGTCACGCCTGATAGCAGCTCCATAGGCTGCACGGATATTGTGTCGATAATCAAAGTTAGCTCTTAGTTCAGAGTCCCAGCGCTCAGAAACAGCCTCGTGAGAAGGCTCAATAATCAGCTTGTCCGGAAGCTGGGAAAGCGCCGCCTTTAATGGGCTTTCAGGAATCTGATCTAGCGCTTGATAAAACGTCAGGGCATCCTGTTCATCGGTCACATCAAACTTATTGTGATAGGAAACAAATTCAAAGGTACTGCCATCATTGTTTATTCTGGACCAGTTTAAATGCTGATACTGGTAATCGATTTTTCGCAGGATATAGTCTGTTTTACCTATACCCACGTTGCTTTCATTTACGCCAAACTGAAATTCTATACTGTCTCTCGCGCTCGGAGTCCAAAGCCCTCTAAAACCAAAAGTGGTGGTATCCGAGCTATCCTCTAGGCCAATCTCTCTGAACTGACCAGCATAGTCACCAGCGAAATCTCGAAAGCCATCATTACTGCGATGACGCAACACTGTACGATGCTGAACAGCTCCCAACTGCCCCGAAAAACTTATAGCACTGTTGCGAATATTCTCATTACCTATCTGACTTTGAAGTTTCCAGCCGGTTTCCTGCAAAGGTGAGCGAGTGACTATATTTATGGAGGCCAAAAAAGCATTGCTGCCGTCGGCCGGAGCATTGCCCCCTCGCACCACCTCAATATAGTCAATATCCTCGATCGCAATGCCCAGGGTAGTCCATTCCACACCAGAGATAAGCGACTCGTAGACAGAGCGGCCATCTATTTTTACTTCCATTCTGCGAGGGTTAGAATTACCCAATACATGGTATGAGACGCCAGGAGAGTTGGCATTTATATAGTAGGCGCGAAAACCAGGTACCAGACGAAACAGGTCTAATATATCAACTGCTGCGGAGGCCTCGATGGTCCTGCGATCAATAATAGTGACTGCCGCGGGAGTCTTATCCAGCGTCTGATTCATATGGGTCACACTAGATACCATATGGATATCGGTGAGCAGGTCATCCTCGGTGACTACAGCAGGCGTATGATTAGCCACGCCAGATGTTTGCACAAAAAATGCAACCAGAAAAACTGCGGCCTTACCTTTTACTCGGCTGTAAGCCATTCTTAACCCCTTGGTATATTAAGTATTGTTTCTGTCTCGATGCCTATGGATATTTGTGAGTATCCGATGGTTCAGCGAGACCGAGTTTCTGGCCCAGAATGCCAGCCTGGGTTCTGTTACTGAGCCCCAGAGCTCTCAGCATGGCACTGACATGCACCTTAACGGTATTTTCGGAAAGATCCAGCTCCCTGGCAATCTGCTTATTTGAGCGGCCCTGGGTGATACGCAGAAGAATATCCATCTGTCGGTCAGTCACCAGCCCTGAGACTACGTCTATATCTGCGCCGGAATCCACCTCATCAATAACCCGCGCCACTTCCGGCATAGATTCGATCAATGACTCTGGTACGTAGCGCTCTCCACCCAATGCCCTGGAAATAGCCTCAAAAAGCGCATCTTTGGGTGCCGATTTGGTGACAAACCCAGCGGCACCGAAATCGAGACATTTACGAATATGTGCGGGGTTCTCAGAGGCCGATAATACGATCAGCGGAAGTTTAGGGTAGCTTTCACAGAGCATCTCAATAAAGTTAAACCCACCAGCACCCCCTGGCATAAACAAATCCACAATCGCCAGATCAATTTCCTCTTTTGCCAGAATCGTCAGCGCAGTATCGCCATGATCAGTGGTAGTGACCTGAATATCGTCAAATTCTTCACTTAACGTGGCTTTAAGACCAACACAGACGAAAGCGTGATCATCAACAATAAGAACGTGCATAGTTTCATCCCTTGGGTTCACTCCGGTTTGAATCAGCCATCCAATCCTGACCCATGGCAAGTGTGCGCTTTTATAAATGAACAAACAATAGGCCGCTATCCTGAGATGCAGCTTAACATAACGAAATAATTAGCTTTGAGATGCTGAAAGGATGTTTTAGTTGCTTATAATGGTATAGCGTCCACACATCCCTCAACTCAGACCTGTTAGAGGCTGGTTAACTCCGTCTCAATGGCCCGCCTCAGGGGATCCTGAGCCGACACCGTTGCCTGGGCTGACTTCAGCGCCTCTTTGGCCTCCTCAATGCGTCCCAGCCGCTTAAAACCAATGGCTCGGTGGTAGTGAAATATAGCTATATTAGGCGCCAGTTTGGTGGCTTTAGCAAAAAGTGGTTCAGCCACCTGAGGAAGCCCTGATTTCACCAGTGCCCAGGCATAGGTATCTATAAAGAACGGCTGATCAGAGTCGGCAAAGCGCTCAGTAAGGGCAACTGCGCGACTTATATTCTCCTTGGACTCAAATTGATCTGTCAGCAGGCTGGCCAAATTGTTAATCACCGCATGGTGATCAGGATTTGTTAACAGTACAGACTCATACAAAGCCTTTGCATCCGTAAAAGCCTGCACATTTTCATACAGAGACGCCAACAGCATTTTAAGTAAATTACTGTTGGGAACTACGGCCAAACCCCGCTTGTAGGTGTCGATGGCCGAGTCTTGATCTCCCATGGACACCTGATTGACCGCCAGTGCACTGTAGCCTCCCACCCAGTGTTGGTTTCTCTGCAAACCCTGCTCTAATGTAGCAATCGCCGCAGTATAATCCTCACGTTGCCGCTGAACTGCCGCCATAATTGAGAATGCAGACAAATTATCTGAGTGCTCTTTGCTGAACGATTTCAAGAAATCCAGCAATGTCTCCTGCTGATTAAGGCGGCCATAGCAATGGGCGAGATTTTCAAGGGCACGGGTTAAATCTGGATTCATTGCCAGTGCCTTCTTATAGCTTGCGATCGCCTGCTTATACCTGGCTTGAGACTGTTGCGCCCGCCCGGAGAGATAGTGGCCAAACGCCGGATTCTCACCCGAGGCGTGAATTTTAGAGATCACTTTCTGGCCGCCCTCAATATCCTGATTAGCCAGTTTTATCTGCGCCAGGATGGACAGAAGAATCTCGTTATTGGGTGAATGGGCAAGGGCATTCTCAATAATTTGCTCGGAGCGATCCGAATCCTGCTTTTCCAGCAATCCTTTAATTACTGGTACTGCAGCCTGGATATTGCCGGGGTTGATATCCAATACCTGACGAAAGGTATCATCCGCCAACTGTTGCGAGCCCGAGGTTACATAGGCATTAGCCAGCATAACCAGTGCCCGCTCAGATGCCGGGTTATTGCGTAAAATAACTCGCAAGTCCGTGACGGCTGCGTCTACATCCTCAGTAATCAGGTAGTAACGCGCTCTGCACAGCAGCGCATCTTCGAAATGACTATCCAAATCTAGCACCTGATTGACTATAGCCAGTGCCTGGTCGGGCTGACCGGCTGAAAGAATAATTTCCGCCTGCATTGAAAGCGCACGGAAACCGTGCTGATTATCAAAGCCTGATTCACTGATAAACTTCAGTTCGGCTAGAGCCTGTTGTTCTAAGTCTCTCGACAACAACCTATCGATGCGATAAAAGCGCAGCTCTGCATTATCTGGCTGAGCATCGATATAACTGTCAAGCAACTTATCGGCGCGCTGTTCATTGTTGGTCGACACCAGCTGCACCAATGCCATACGCACCTCCGCGTCCTCGGGGTAACGGCGCAGATAGGCCTCCAAATTGGCTTGAGCTTCTACTACCCTGCCACTGTCACGCAGTAGACTTACCAGTTTGAAGTAGAACGCTCGCTCCTCTGGATAGTCTTTGATCAAGGTGCGGTAATCTGCCTCCATAGCTGCGAAATCGTTGCGCTCTTCATTAATTTCAGCGCGCAGCAATAACAGGTGCAGATTGTCAGTCTGTTGATCAATCACCTCAGCCAGAATCGACAGCGCCTGGTCTGAATAACCCTGCCTGTGCAATATTGACGCTCGCAGCGAGGCGGCCTCCACGGGATCGGCATGAAACTCAATGGCTTTGGTCACATAAGTCTGGGCAACATCAAATAATTCTTTGCCCAAAAATGCGGAGGCCTTGATGAGATAGGCATCGGGACTGTCTGGCTCCAACACCAGCACTGCATCGGCCTTTTCTATGGCAACATCAAACTGCTTAGCCATTAACAGGAGATACCCCAGTTTTACCCTGGCATCTGCCCTGCTGCTATCGAGCTGCTCTACCTTGGTAAGATTTTTAAAAAGAGACTTCCAGTTCTGTTCTTTTTCCGCAATCAGTGCCAGATAAAAATAAGCGGACGCCAGTTTGGGGTCGATCTGCAGAGCATTGCGCAATTCCACACTCGCCTTGGCTAGCTTTTCCTCCTCGTACAGCGCAATACCATTGTTGAGATATTTATTGGCAGCCTCCTCTTTGGAGCCGCTGCAGGCGGATACTGCAAATAGACATAGAACAAGACTAAGGGTTTTAAATAATCTCAGTAATCTGCTTCCGTTCATTTTAAATCCTCCAAGTGATAACCTGGTAAAAATTGTGATAATTGCTGGCGAGCTATACGAATAAAACTGCGTGCCCGCTGATCTGCTTGATCCATGGACTCACCGGCAAGCACAGGTGTAGTGACACGCACCAGAGACCCATCGGTGCGATTGAGTAAAAGTGCATCTTTAAACAGCATCCACTTCTTTAAATATTCATTGGCCACGGGCAAGCCACGCTCCTCAAACCAGTAATAAAAAACCAGGCAGCAGCCGGCAACGGAACCTGAGCAACACCCCATTCTGCATAGTGAGAAATATCATGCAACTTGCCATCCAGCGCCTTGCCTATAGTAATTGAGACACCGTTGCTATCCATATCCTCTACGAAGTAAAGCCATACTGAGCCAGAGGCTTTGACGGTGATGTAGCCGGAAAAATCAATACTGGAGACCAGGCTTTTAGTGCTTGCCGGTGAGTTTTCAAGAGTTTTGGAAAGACTGCCAAGGCTGACACCCTCAAACGCCAACATATTTTGCATATCTGGAATAGGATGGTCATTGGCACTGCCGCCCTGCCAGAATTCAGCAGAGGTAATCTTGCTCAGGTCACCGGTGGTTACCTCGCAGTTGGGCACGACGCAGGATCCGTAACCCTGATCAATGGCACCATCACCATCCTCGTCAACACCACCCAGATTGTTTGGCTTATCCGCCTCCCAGATACTGAGCAGATCAACGGTGTCTGCCACCGCCACGGAAGCCCCCCATGGTAGGAGAGCCAAAACTGCCACTAACAACAACTCTTTCATAATCAATCCCTCGATCCAGCCTCAGTTTCACTCTCTTGGCTTAATTCATCGATTGCCAAAAACAATCTAAACAGGGGCCAATCTGTGACCTAGGTCACATTTCTCCTCTAAGCAATATTAAGCGTAGACCATGGAGTAAGGCTGTCAAGGAATGAGATTTCTGCAGCCAATAAAAAAGGCGACCCTGCGGGTCGCCTTTTTCGCTGTTTGGTAAGCTGAACGCTTAACCCAACTTTTCCTTGATACGTGCAGATCGACCTGAACGCTCGCGCAGGTAGTAAAGCTTAGCGCGACGAACCGCACCGCGACGCTTAACTTCAATGCTGTCAACCAGTGGGCTGTAAGTCTGGAAAGTACGCTCTACGCCAATACCGTTAGAGATTTTGCGCACAGTAAATGCGGAGTTTAGCTGGCGGTTTTTCTTGGCCAGTACCACACCTTCGAAGGCCTGCAGACGCTCACGAGAGCCTTCCTTTACCTTTACCTGAACAACCAGGGTATCACCGGGGCTGAAATCAGGGATTTCTTTATTCATCTGCTCTTTTTCCAGGGCAGCGATAATATTTGTCTTGCTAGTCATTGTCTTGCTCCTCAATTTTCATTGGTTGGTGGCTATGCCACCTGATTTAGAGCTCTGTACAGAGAGGATGAACATTATCCTTTGTCATCATCTGCCAGCGCAGCACTCGCTTCCTTGAGTAAGGCCTGTTGCTCAGTATCGAGCTCTAGGCTGTCCAATAAATCTGGTCTTCTCTGCTGGGTTCGCAACAGCGACTGCTGCAAACGCCAACGCCTAATCTTTTCGTGGTTGCCAGAGAGCAGTACTTCTGGAACCTCGTGGCCTTGGTATTGCTCTGGCCTGGTGTAGTGCGGACAGTCCAGCAGACCCTCCGCAAAGGAGTCCTGATCAGCGGAATCCCTGTGCCCCAGCGCACCGGGGAGTTGGCGTATCAGTGCATCTATAAGCACCATTGCCGGCAGTTCTCCGCCGCTGAGTACATAGTCTCCAATGGACCATTCCTCATCGACTTCCATCTGTATCAACCTCTCGTCGATACCCTCGTAGCGGCCCGCCACCAGTATCAGTGACTGCTGCTCGGCAAAACCATTGACTGCACTCTGGTTAAGCACTGCGCCCTGGGGAGATAAATACACCACCAGCGCACTGTTATCTGTCCATTCTCTGGCTGCTGCTATGGCCCTGCGCAGGGGCTCGATCAGCATTACCATGCCTGGCCCGCCCCCGTAGGGTCGGTCGTCGACCGTCTCATGGCGGTCTTCGGTAAAATCTCGCGGGTTATAGCTGGCTATCTCCAGCAACCCCTGTTTGACTGC
>JAYPYO010000070.1:0-10867 GCA_038135995.1 Porticoccaceae bacterium | reverse complement strand
AAGACTAAAGTTCACATTTGCGGCAAATTAACCAGTTTATGCGGTGTTGAGGACATCAAAGTAGAGGATTAAGGGTAAAATTTTGAGTAATTTAAAGGGCTGAGTAGAAATACCAGCCCAGATATAACACTGATCAGAGTTAGGACCCGACCTATGAGCACAATCAATAAACCATCCAATCTTTTTGCTGCCGCTATTGGTCTGAGCCTGAGTCTGCTAACAAGCACTGTATTTGCTGATATCCAAAGCCAGGTAGTCTGGGCAGTTAATCTGGGTGGCGAGGCTTTTAGGGCAGATGATTCTCTGCAATATCAAGCCGACAACTGCACTAGGCACAATGACTGCCGCAGCGTAGCCGCTGTGGAGGGCACCCAGATTCAGCCTCTCTACAAAAGCTATCGCACTGGGAATCTACTGTTCTCCCGCCCCCTCAACAATGGTATTTATGATCTCACCCTGCATTTTATGGAGCCAGAGGATATCTCAAAAGGTGAGCGCCGGTTTGATGTGCTAGCTCAGGGGAACCTGGTTATTGGTGATCTGGATGTGCGCAGCTCTCGCGATGGTCGCATGCGCTCTGCCCTGTCCCGCACCATACCCAATATTCAAGTCACTGAAGGGCGCTTTGAAATTAGTTTAAAGGGCCTGAAGGGACTGCCAGTTATCAGTGGCTTTGAGGTACGGCAGCGCCAACCCGCAGATCAAGCTGCCTGGACTCTATTATGGTCAGATGAGTTTGACCAGGATGGGCCTGTAGATATTGATAAGTGGAATATTGAGACCTGGCCCGCGCGCAAAGTAAACAATGAAGACCAGACCTACACCACCAGGGCAAAGAACCTGCGTATTGAGGATGGGCTGCTGGTTATTGAAGCCCATAAAGAAGACCATGCCGGCGCAAAATACAGTTCCGCACGTATTAACAGCGCGGGAAAGATGGATATTCTCTATGGCAAGATTGAAGTGCGCGCCAGACTGCCCAGGGGTCAGGGTACCTGGCCCGCTATCTGGATGATGCCAACGGACCCCTTTCGCTACGCTACCAAATGTGGCCCAAGCAAAGTCGACTGGCAGGGCAATGGCGCCTGCGATGCCTGGCCCAATTCAGGTGAGATAGACATCATGGAACATGTGGGTTTCGACCCCAATATTGTGCATGGCACTGTGCATACCAAGGACTATTACTGGGTCAACTGGAATCAGCGCAAAGGCAGTATTGAGCTGGATGACGTGCATAAACACTTCTATCGCTATGGACTTGAATGGACGCCGGACAGCCTCACCACCACAGTCAATGATATTCCCTATTTCACCTATTATCGTGATTCCGACGACTGGGCATCATGGCCGTTTAACCACCCATTTCATGTCATTCTCAATCTGGCTATTGGCGGTGACTGGGGCCGGGCTGGCGGCCCCATAGACGACAGCGCATTTCCCCTGAGGCTGGAAATCGACTATGTCAAAGCTTATCGAGCGACAGCCGTGCCCCAGTAGTTATAACCTGCAAATTTTGGTGTGCTGGGCAGGTACATTTGCTCCATAGTCTTAATCTCAAAGCCCGCATTCTTAATCAGACGGGGAATATCACGATTAAGATGGCAGCCACCAGCGATTTTGCCCCAGACGGGGTCAAGGCGGCTCTGCCACTTAGACACTTTGACGTCGGGCGCCAGGCCGTGCTCACAGAAAATCATCTTGCCACCGGGCTTTAATACCCGCAGCATCTCTTTATTGGCAGCAGCCACTTCGGGAATAGTGCACATGGTAAAGGTGACTAATACAGTATCCACATGGTTGTCGGGAAGAGGCATATCCTCAGCTCCGCCGAGAATAAAATCCACGGGGATACCTTTTTGCTCAGCCACCTTTAGGGCCATGCGATTGAGTTCTTCAGAGGGATCTAAACCAAGAATCCGGTCAACCTTGGCTGCATCATAAAAAGGAATATTGAGACCCGAACCAATACCCACCTCTAACACCAGTCCTTCGGCCATAGGTACAACTTTTTCGCGCTGATATTTAACCGGCTTGGATCCACAGGCGCAGTTTAAAAAATGCGGCAGAATATACTTATCGTAAAATCCCATTAGCCTATCCTCAGTGTTTATTGCCTATCTAAAATCGATTCCATCTCATCCATAATACCATTCATACGACTGATCAGTGCTCTGTAGGGCTCTGGTGTGGCCATATCAATACCGGCATTTTTCATTAACTGGTAGGGGTAGTCAGAGCCCCCTGCCTTGAGCAGATTAATAAAATCCTGCTGTGCCCGTTTATCATTGCTGCTGATTTTTTCTGCCAACCCAGCGGCTGCAGTAATGGAGGTCGCATACTGGAAAACATAAAAGTCGCGATAAAAATGAGGGATATAGGCCCATTCCAGACCGTAAAGGTCATCAATGGTAACCACCCCCTGATCATGGCCATGGTAGCGCTTTAATAATTCCAAATAGATGCTGGTTAACTTGGCACCGGTCAGAACATTGCCCGCTTCCACTTCCTCATTCATTTTTAATTCAAACTCGGCAAACATGGTTTGACGGAAGAATGTGCCGCGCAGAGCCTCGAGGCCGCTACCCAGATAAAATAGCTTTTCTTTATCAGTTTGCGCTTCACTGACCACCATATCCTGCAGCAGCATCTCATTCATAATGGACGCAGTCTCAGCGATAAAAGTGGAATAGCCGGCATTTTCCCAAGTCTGGGCTTTATTGGCTAATACCGAATGTACCGCATGGCCGTACTCATGGGCAAAGGTAGAGGCACTGTCAAAGTCGTCATTGTGATTAAGCAGCACGTAGGGGTGCACGTCGTAGGCACTGCCAGACATATAGGCACCAGAGCGTTTACCTTTTGAGGGGTATACATGCATCCAGCGCTCAGAGACACCCAGATCATAGGCGGCCATAAACTCTTCACCCAGGGGCTCAAGGGCGCGCCTTGTCAGTGCGATCGAATCTTCAATACTAAATGTTTTGTCCAGATCCACCAGCGGTGGGTAGATGTCGTAGTAGCGCATGTCGTCATCAATATTGAGCATGCGTTTGCGCAACTTAAAGTAGCGGTGCAATGTAGGCAGTGCCGCATTGACCTCTGCTACCAGGGTTCGGTACACCGCCTCTGGCATGTTATCGTCAAATAATGCGCGGCCCAATGAGCTTTCATAATCACGAACCTGGGTGCGGAAAACCAGCCCCTGAATATGACTATCCATCAGGGTGCCCAGTGTAGCCTCAAAGGCTTTCCAGACTCCCCAGAAAGTGTCAAAAACCATTTTGCGGTCTTCCCGCACCGCTGCCTGACGGCCCACTGAGTAGCCAGACTGGCTCAGGCGCAACACCTCACCATCGGACAGAGTGACTTCTGGCCAGGGTAAATTAGCATTGGCCAACACTCCGTAAACAGTGCTTGAAGTGCCGAGGAATTTGCCAGTCCTGGCCAACACGGCTTCAACATCTTCGCCAAGAGTATGGGGAGCCTGGCGTAAGGAGTTTTCTATACCAAAGGCATGCTTTGCCAGACCAGGCTCAACAGCAATAAATTGATTAACCTTCTGCTCACCGAGACTGAGTAATTCGGGGTTATACCAGCTTACAGAGGCGCCGATATCCGTATAGAGATTTAGGGCCAATTGACGGCGCTCGGCATTTTCTGCATTGCCTGTATCCTCATCGGCCATCAGACTGGCATAGATATAGATACGCACTACATCTTTATAAACAGCCGAAATAGTATCGGCAGCATAGAGAAATGACTTGGCGCTATTGCCCAATGTGCCTTTTAACGCGGCCAGCACCTCAACCTGTTGCGCAGCTTGCAGACGAGCACTGTTCCAGGCCTCATTGTCTGGATACAGGTCGGTCAAATCCCAGGTATATTTTTCGTTCACTGTCTGCTGTGGGGCACTGGTAGACTGAACTTCAGCCTCGGCCGAGCTCTGGGGCTCTGAGCAGGCAATCAAAAACCCACAGACAAAAACACTGACGAGTAACTTGGTGTGCTGTAGCAACTTGGACATAGAATTACCCCTGATGTTTTGACCGGTCATAGATAGTGTCGCAGATTGTACAACTAGCCACAGAGAAGGAAAATCCTCTCTGCGGCTAATTTTACTGACGTTTATGCGCCCAGAAATTGCTCTGCTGTCAGATCGTAGCAGGTACTGTCTAATTCAGACACCAATGCCAGGCCCGCTGAGGCTTTTGGTAGTTCGTAACGGAAGAAGAATTTGGTGGCTGCTAGCTTGCCCTGATAAAAATCTCTATCTGCCGGATTGCCATCAGCCAGGCCATTTAAGGCTGCAACAGCCTGCTTGAGCCACATCCAGGCAATAACAATATGGCCCGCTGCATCCAGAAAAATAGTTGCATTGGCCAGTGCCAGTGACCTGTCACTGCAGGTGGCGACAGTCTGAACAGTCGCTTCCATCTGGGTTAACGCAGCCTCTAATGCAACAGTGTGTTCCTGCAATGAGGGATGACCGACCGCCGAATCTATGGTGCCCTGAATCTCCTCGCGCAAAATCGCCACCGCTGCGCCATTGTGCATCTGCACCTTGCGGCCCAAAATATCCAGCCCCTGAATTCCCCAGGTGCCCTCGTGGATATGGTTGAGACGGTTATCGCGGTAAAGCCTCTCCACCGGATACTCGCGGGTATAGCCGTAGCCACCCAGCACCTGTATCGCCAGCTTGTTAGCTTCGAGACAATACTCAGAGGGCCATGATTTACAGATAGGAGTCAGTAAATCCAGCAACAGCCCCATGCGTTGATTTTGCTCTGCATTATCTGATAGCTTTTGCTGATCAATAATCTGCGAGCTGTAGTACATCAGCATTTGCGCGCCTTCAACAAAAGCTTTTTGGGTCATCAGCATACGCTTTATATCCGCATGCTCACTGATCATAACCTGCGGTAACTGGGGATCCTTGTTGGCCAGATCACGACCCTGTGGTCGGTTGCGCGCATAGTCCAGACTGTAAAGATAACCTCCCAGCGCAGTCATTACTGCAGACATTCCCACTGATATGCGCGCTTCGTTCATCATATGAAACATATTGGCCAGGCCGTCATTTTCATTGCCTACCAGATAGCCAATACAGTCGCCGCCCTCACCAAAGTTAAGCAGAGTGTTAGTGGCACCGCGACAGCCCATCTTGTGGTTGAGACCGGCCAGAGCCACATTGTTTCTCTCGCCCAGACTGCCGTCGTCATTCACTCTGATCTTGGGCACCAAAAACAGAGAAATGCCTCTGACACCTGCAGGGCCACCAGGGACCTTGGCCAGCACCATATGGATAATATTGTCACTCAGATCCTGCTCACCACCAGATATCCACATCTTGGTACCTGAGAGCTTATAGCTGCCATCCCCCAGAGGCTCGGCTTTAGTGGTGATATCCGCCAGAGATGAGCCAGCCTGGGGCTCAGAAAGACACATGGTGCCAAACCAGTCGCCCTGTACCAATGGGCTCAGATATTTATCTTTGAGCTCATCAGAGCCGCAGGCATTGAGCATATTGGCCACGCCCTGAGTCAGGAACAGATAAATATGTATGGGGTTGTTAGCGCACACAAACATGCCATTTAGCGCCTGATCAACCATCCAGGGCAGCTGCATGCCACCTATATCTGCATCGTAACCAGAGGCGCAGAGACCGGCTTCTTTAAAGGCACTGATCGCCTGTTTTACTTCAGGAATGGTTTCAACTTCACCATTAACAAACTGCGGTTCATTGGCGTCCAGCTTGCCGGCGCAGGGCAAAAACTCTTCTTCAGCAATGGACTGACAGAGATCAAACATCGCATCCAGTGACTCTCGATCGTAGTCTGCATAGTGATCAGACTGTAGCACCTGGTCCAGGCTCAAAGCCTCGTAAAACATAAAGTCTAAATCGCGACGATTGACGATCATTGACATGATTTTTCTCTCCTGAAAAGGGTTCTAGGACTGCTGCTGTAATTCCCAGTCCTCAATTAACTGATGTGTGTCCTGCTGCCAAGGGTGAAAATCTTCGCGGAAGAAATCCTTATAGGGCTGCCATGTACCTCGCAGCACACCCTGCTTGCCAAATAGAAAGCTCAGACCTGAGGCCCAGACTTTAAGGCTCCAAAGTTTGCCATCCCGACGCAATATATGACGTACACCATGCAGAATATCCCAGGTCAGAAAAAACGTGCTGCGGCGCATTGCCGCCCGGCGCATTTTCTCGGTGCCACCTATGGCTCGATAAACATCAAAGGCTACGGACTTGTGCTCCATCTCTTCGACAGCATGCCATCTCCACAGCTTGGCCATCGCCGGATGGGCCTTGGCAAACAGGTTGTCCTGCCCCAGAGCCTTTTCTGCCAGCACGGCAGTTAGATGCTCAACCGCCACCGTGCCCGCCAGCTGCTCACGCGCTGGTACATTCTTTTTGACCCATGCCATGCGTCGGCGCAGCGGGCCCTCGAGAGCCTCCAGATCATAGCCACGCTGAGCACAGAGCAATTCGTTATAGCGCTGGTGTTCACGCAGATGCACTGCTTCCTGACTATAGAACTGGCGCATTTCCTCCTGCAGCTTGGGGTCGCTGATTCGATCCCGATAATGGCGAACAGAGTTAATAAAGAACTGCTCGCCCAGGGGGAAGGTGATGGACATGGCATTAAACCAGGCCGTGGCGAAAACATGGTTATCCATCCACTCGCCCTTGAGAGCCTCGGCAATATCCAGCTCGGGATTGCGCTTTTTTATTGGCACATGTTCCGGCGTATATGACTGGGACTGTCTCATCACAACTGACCTCTAAATACGTTCGACAATAATGGCTGGCGCCATACCGCCGCCGGCACACATGGTCACCAGACCACGCTTGAGCCCACGGCGTTCCAACTCATCAACCATAGTGCCAATTAAAACAGAACCCGTGGCACCGATTGGATGGCCCAGGGCCATGGCTCCGCCGTTGACATTAACCTTATCCCGATCCAGATCCAGATCGCGGATAAATTTCTCTGCCACTACGGCAAAGGCTTCGTTGATCTCCCAGAGATCAATATCCTCTTTAGTCAGACCGGCTTTTTCCAAAACCCGCTTAGCTGAGGGAACTGGGGCATTGAGCATCAGTGCCGGGCAGTCACCCATATTGCCGTAGGCAACTACTTTGGCCCTGGGCTTCCAGCCCTGCTTGGTGGCGTATTCTGGAGAGGCCAGCAATACTGCTGCGGCTCCATCCACAACACCGGATGAATTGCCTGCATGGTGCACATGCTCAACTTTCACCTCAGGGTATTTAACCGCCATCAACTTGCCGTAAGTGGTGCCCTCTTCATCCAGCGGAATATTGGTTAGCTTTTCAAAAGAAGGCTTCAGCTGGCTCAGGGTTTCCATGGTGGTTTCAGGACGGGGAAACTCATCCTTATCTAGCGCCAGGGTGCCATCGTCGTGATACACAGGGATCAGACTTTTATCAAAATAGCCGTTTTCTATGGCATGAGCAGCTCGCTGCTGACTCACCTCTGCCAGGCGATCCAGGTCCTCTCGAGGAATACCCTCGATGGTGGCGATGGTATCGGCACATAGTCCCTGATGGGACTGCCCATACATCTCACGCAAATGGGTATTACCTGAGTCTACAAAAGGGCTGATCTCATTAGCCATAGCACCATAGCCAGACATCATTTCACAGCCGCCGGCAATCACCATATCTTCCATACCAGACATAATGGAGGCCGCAGCCATATTGACTGTGGTAATACCAGAGCCGCAGAAGCGGTCAAGGGTGACGCCGCTGGAAGTGATATCGTAGCCCGCATCCAGGGCAGACATGCGCCCCATATCATTGCCATTGGGCCCACGCTGTAAATTACAGCCCCAAATAATATCGGCCACATCGGCGGTATTAATATTATTGCGCTCAGCCAGTGCTTTTAAAACTGTCGAGCCCAGACGTTGAGGGTGAATTTCAGTGAGAGCTCCGCGGCCTACTTTGCCAATACCACGGGGTGTGCGGCAGGCGTCGATAATCCATGCTTCAGTCATTTTAAAACCTCTATTTAAAAGCCCTATGCAGTTTTGGCGGCATTTTGAGCGCTTTTGCTTCTTAAATTATTTTTATCCATCTGCACTGTATTAACAGCCCGACAACTATTCAAGCCTAGTTATGACCCATGGTTCAAGAATCCAGCACCAGCTATCATTTAATACAAAGATATCCCAAAGGAATTCCGCTAGACTAAGGCAAGTTTCGGAGCTCTGTAATGATAAAAAAAAGATTCCCACAGCAATTTATAGCCGTCGGCCTGATCTGTCTTTTGGGCCTGGCCATGCAGGTTAAAAGCGAAACAGAACGCAGTTTTCCGCCAGCCAAGCAAGATGCCAAGGGCCGCTATATTAATATCGACGAAAACCTCCCCGGGGTATCGATTAAGGTGCGAGCACCTTTCTTTGCTCGCCGCGTTCTCACTGCCTTTAGTGGTCGCGACGGTGCACCGCGCCTTGTCGTCAACGACGGCGTGTTTCTTAGAGAAAATGCCAAACACAGCGAGCCTACAGTTACCTGGGTAGGACATGCGACATTATTGGTGCAGATGGAACATCTGACTTTTCTCACTGACCCCATATGGTCAAACAGGCCCAGCCCAGTACCCTTTGCCGGGCCCAATCGCTATGTAAAACCAGGCATTGCACTGGAAGATCTGCCCCCCATAGACTTTGTGATGATCTCTCACAATCATTATGACCATCTGGATTTACCCACATTGCGCAAGCTGGCTAAGCGGAATCCAGAGACCGTATTTTTTGTACCTGTGGGCAATGGCAAGCTGCTGCGCAAAAATGGCATTGACCAGGTTCAAGAACTGAACTGGGGAGACAGGGCCAGCATCAAAGATACAACCATCCACTGCCTGCCAACCCAGCACTGGAGCAAGCGCAGCCTCACCGATACCAGAAAAGCACTGTGGTCTTCGTGGGCCGTAATCGGGCCTCAGCGCCGCTTCTACTTTGCCGGGGACACGGGTTATTTTGCCGGTTTTAAGGAGATTGGTGACAAACTCGGGCCTTTCGATTTAGCCGCAGTACCCATTGGCGCTTATGAGCCCAACGCCATGATGAAGGTGTCCCATATGAATCCGGAAGAAGCAGTTCAGGCAGCTGTAGATATAAGAGCTGACCGAGCCGTGGCCATACATTTTGGTACCTTTAATCTCTCTGATGAGCCTCTCACTGAGCCTCCTCTGAGATTTAAAGCCGCCGCTGAAAACAGCAAATTAGGTGCCGACAATAGCTGGGTTTTGGATATTGGCGAGACCCGGCGGTTTTAACCGAGCTAGCCCTCAACCCCAGCCCAGCTGCATTAGGCCGCGTGCACTGCTCGCAGTAACCGGCCCATAGGCTTCTCTCCCAGATCGGCGGCAAACTGGGTATTCTCCCAGGCACTGTGGCCGCCAATCATCACCAGCTCAACCACACCATCGGATCGATTGACCAGCTGCTCATGGCTAAACTCGTCTCGGTAAATACGCTCGGCGCTGTTCTCACCATCGTATTGCGCAAGCTTTGCCGGGTCGATCAAAATCAAATCTGCTACATCCCCTTCATCGATGGTGCCACCTTCAACACCAAATATATCGGCGGCATCTTTGGTCAGGCGCTTAACCATATAGCTGACATCCTGATCACCCCCCTGAGCCGCCAGTTTCAGGCTGCGCAGGTTGACATCATAAAAGGCCATATTGGTGAGGTGGGCACCGCTGTCGTTAAACCCTGGCAATAGAAGTGGGTTCATCAGCAGCTCGCGCACTGTCTGCATATCATTATTGGCCGTGACTGTGCTCCAGGTCAGGTCGTTGTCAAAGGAGCGCAGCATTTGCAGCATAAAATCCCCTTCGTCTTCTACCCAGGCAAAATCTTGCTGTACTGTCTTAATCTCAGCCTCTGTGGCATCTGCCGGCTGCTGCCCCCCATTAATGGCATTGACTCGGTCAAACACCGCCTGAAAATCCATGCCCTGCCAGCTACTCTGAGGGCAGCGCTCCAAATGCATATCGGCCAGGGTGCGGTGGAAGGCATAGTCCTCCAGGTTGATCTTGCGCTTGAGACGCGCCAGGCTCCAGCCCTGCTTGCCCTTCATCCACATGGCTTTAAATGCCTTGGCATAGTCTGGGTCATTGAGAATCGCCTGGCGACCCTCGCGATCTTCCAGATCAGTCTCGTTGAGACGACGCAGTTCAGGAATCTCCTCGGCCAGCGGCGTCACTGCACCATCACCCCAGGTTTTAAAAGAGGCGCCCAGAGCCTGCATATGAAAGTCCCCTTTAACCAACCAAGAGTTCAACATGCGCGCCAATAGCTTGGTCAGGCGAGCCAGACGCCAGTTATTGGTAATGTCCAGTGCCGCAACCACTGTGGTGCGCAATGGCTTGCCATAGAGTCGGCCACTGGTCAGCAAAAAGGTTTTTAATGTGCCTATCACACTGTCTTTGGGCGGAGTCGCCTGCCACAGGGCACCCTGCTCTCGCACCACCCCAGCCAGCGCTTTTAGCTCGGGGAACTTGGAAAACTGGGTGGGAATAGTTTTTTCGCAATGGGGCTGTGCCGCCAGATAATGGAATGGCAAGGCATCGGTCGAAAAGCCTGCATAGCCCTGCTGCAGCCCTTCGCGCAGTGAATCTTTCATCTGCTCCAGCTCATCGCTGGTGGGGTCGCGGGTAATGCTGTTTTCAAAACCCATTTTCTCAATACGCAACATGGAGTGGGGGAACAGCGCCACCACATTGGGGCCCAGATTAAGCTGTTCCAGATGGTCCAGATAGTCACCGGGGTTTTCCCAGCTGACATTGTCAGCACAGTTGCGCAGCACATGCTTGGGAATATTTTC
>JAYPYO010000069.1:0-11121 GCA_038135995.1 Porticoccaceae bacterium | reverse complement strand
GGTCATACCAGACAGAATGGTAAACATATTGTTAGCGCAGTAATTGGTTAAATACCCATACAGAAAACCGCGCAGCGACTTATAGCCGCCCTCAACCTTGGGGCACTCAACACCAGCCTCCGCCAGCCACTCCTGAGTTAGCTGCGAGCGCAGACCACCGCGGGCGCAGTACAGCACCCCATTGGCATTGGCCTGCATGAAATCCTGCCAGGCCTGCAGCCGCTGCTGCTTAATCTCGCCATGGATCAGCTGATGGCCCAGCTCAATCGCAGATTGCTGACCATTGTTTTTATAGCGAATGCCCACCTGATGACGCTCATTATCATTCATCAACGGCAGATTAGTCGCTGAGGGCAGGGCGCCCGAGACAAACTCCACCGGGGCACGCACATCAATCATAGCTGTATCGTCCAGCAGCAATTGCCGGTAATTATTGACTAGTGGCAAGCTCAAGGGTTGACCCTGATATGCGGGGCAGCATCAGTGCTTGCCAGCTCGCCAATAGGCTCTGCATAGCAACCAGCCTGCTGCAGTAGCTTAGAGACGCTATCAGCGGCCTCAGGCCTTACCGCCACCAGCAAGCCGCCACTGGTTTGCGGGTCGCAGAGCAACGTCTGACTCTGGCCGTCCGTGCCCTGAATATGCGCACCAATACTCTCCCAGTTGCGCCCACTGCCTCCGGGCACACATCCCTGGGCCAGATAGTCCAGCACGGCGCTGTCCAGCACAGGCACCTGGCTGAGATTGACAGTTGCCGACAGCTCGCTGCCCTGACAGATCTCCAGCAAATGGCCCAGCAGGCCAAAGCCAGTCACGTCTGTAATAGCAGTCACGCCATCCACCGCAGCCAACTCAGTGCCCACCTTATTTAGCTTCATCATATTATCCACCGCCAGCCGGGCATGCTCAGGCTGCAACTTACCCTGTTTTTCTGCGGTGGTCAGAATACCCACGCCCAGAGGCTTGGTTAAAAATAACTGATCACCCGGCAGCGCGGTGCTGTTTTGCTTAAGCTGCTGTAAATCCACCCGCCCAGTCACCGCCAGCCCAAATATGGGCTCCGGCGAATCAATAGAATGGCCGCCCGCCAGATGAATTCCCGCCTCACCACAGGCATGGCGCCCACCATCAATCACCTGCTGCGCCACCTCAGCGGGCAGGCTATTAATCGGCCAGCCAAGAATCGCAATGGCCATCATCGGCGTGCCGCCCATGGCATAGATATCGCTGATCGCATTGGCTGCAGCCACCCGCCCAAACTCAAAGGGGTCATCCACAATCGGCATAAAGAAATCAGTAGTACTAATAACCCCAGTGCCATCACCCAGATCATAGACCGCGGCATCATCTCTGGTGCTATTGCCTACCAGTAGGCGGGCGTCAGCTGGCGCCACAAAGTTAGTTTGCAGAATAGTCTCAAGTACCCCGGGGGCAATTTTGCAGCCACAGCCAGCACCGTGGCTGTATTGGGTCAGTCTTATTTGGTTATCGGACATGGGTTTTCGAATATAGGCTAGCTAATTAGACCCTTAGGGTACTTGTTTTGAGGGGGCTTTGCATAAGTATGTTGAGCTATTCAGTATTGGACAATATTTTACAGCTTCACAATTTCACAATTGCCCTCACTACGGCCAACCATCGTCTACACTTATTTCAATAACTTTTAACAACTCAGCTAACCGTCTTTAGGAGGCAGACAATGGCACAATTCAAACTCACCTATTTTGATTTTGATGGGGGTCGTGCAGAGCCGGCCCGTCTAGCCCTCAAATTGGGTGGTCTTCGATTTGAGGATATCCGTATCCCGATTCCCGACTGGGACCAGCACAGAGACCAGTTTCGCTATCGTCAGTTACCGGAGTTTGAAGTTGACGGCAAGTGGCTCAATCAGTCCAACGCCATAGCCCGGTATGTTGGGCAGCTTACCGGGTACTACCCAGAGGACCCATGGGAGGCGGCGCTCTGCGACGCCATAGTCGACACAGCCGATGACACCATGAAGCGCCTGGTCGATACCTTCACCATGCCCGAGGATGAGAAAAAGGCTGTGCGGGAAGAGCTGGTTGCGACCACCTTACCACTGTTTTTATCTGGCCTAAATCAAAGCTTGCTGGAACAGGGCGGCGTCTATTTCGCCGACAACCATCTGAGCATTGCAGACCTTAAAGTTTATGTGATGGTCAATGACCTAACCAGCGGTCATCTGGATGATATTCCCACCACTCTGGTGGCAGTGCATGCCCCAGAGCTGTTGGCCCATCAGGCCCGGGTGCGCAGCTACCTCAGAGAAAACACGCCGCAGCTGGATTACGTATAAGCGAGAGCAGGCTGACAAAGCTGGTGGGTAATAACCTGCCAGCAGTTATTTCGAGCGTAGCTAAAAAATCATTCCCCGTGCCATAGTTGAGGCTTGGAATCGACGGGTGGATGGGGGATAAGTTGCGTTGACATGACCTTTCGTCAGTATCTTTTCAACTAGTCACCACAGCCGCAAATTTATAATCTATATATTTACCTAACCAAATTTCACCCACACCCAAATGGATTTGGAGGCCAGCACTGTGGTTAATATTATGCGGGAAGATCAGTTTGATAGATGTTTTGAAATGGTGATGAGCCTGTGGCCGCAAGATTGCCGAGTTGGGCTTAATGTGAATAAAGAAGATGCAGCTGAGTTGGGGTATAGGGAGTCAGACTCACTGTACTTAGATATTCATCAGGAAGTTGTGGACCATATGGAGGATGGCGATCGCTGTTTGCTCCAGGGGGTTCAATACGGGGTTTTTGAGGTGGTTTCAATGCTCTGCAGCAGCACCTCAGTTCAGTCAGTAGGTCGCGATTGCATTAACAAGCAAGAAGTTCGGGAGGTACTTAATCAGTCACCACGTTGGCAGGTGGTGTAGCTCAAAAGGTGTTTGCAGCACCTTTTTACAATTAAGGAAAATAACATGTGTAAACAATGGATGATAGATGCTTCTCCCCCGTGGCGGCAGGTTCCATTGCTGCCGCCTTTTAAAATATACTGCGGTTATGCAGAATCCTAACTACCCTCGTTTTCACCTAGCCTTCCCAGTCACTGATCTGGAAGCTGCTCGCGCATTTTACAGCGGCATCCTCAGTTGCCCCACTGGCCGTGAATCAGACCGCTGGATCGATTTTGATTTCTTTGGCCATCAGTTGGTGGCTCATTTGGTAGCACCAGAAGATCACCCCTCCGCTGCAACCAATGCGGTAGATGGCCATGCGGTGCCGGCTTCGCACTTTGGGGTGATTATGGAGTGGCCGCAATATGAGCAAGCGGTCGAGATGATGAAGGCCAACAATATCGAGTTTGTGATCGAGCCCTATATCCGCTTCGAGGGCCAAGCTGGCGAGCAGGCAACGCTCTTCGTGAAAGATCCCAGCAATAACCATCTGGAATTTAAGGCGTTTCGCAATATGGATATGCTGTTTGCCAAAGATCTGTAGATGGAGCAAATTCAGGGGCGTTTTGCGCTACACTGCACAGACACTTTTTGAGCATCTTGCTATGGAAAGCAAAATCATGTTCTACCGCTATCTCCTCTTTGGGCTTATCATATTTTCACTGCCATTAACGGCGTCTATTTTACCTCATAAGAATCATCACCCGGCCTTTAATATGCTGCCGCTGGAAGCCCTTGCTCAGCTAAGTGCTCAGATTGCAGCGGAGATACCATTGTCAGATGCTGATATTGAGCTGGGGATTGATGAGCTGCACTACCATGAGACACACCCGGCTGATTGGGCTACGCTGGTCGGTGCGGCGAGTTTTAATGTATCGAGTCTGAAGGCGCAGAACCCTGAACGGCCTGAGCCGCCTGGTGCCTATATCAATTACAAAGTGACTGTGGATAAACAGCAGTACTATATGTCTGTGATCGAGGTGTTTGCCGATAAAGACAATCAGTTTCTGTATGTGACGGCCAAGCTGGTTGATCATAATGGCCATGCGAGATTTGTTGTCAGCAACCAATCCGGCCATATTGCGGCTCAACTAAGTGTAGATGGTGCCAGCTACCGCATACTGTCGCAGCAGACTGACGCCTCGCAGCAGCTGATTTATAAACTGCACCCTGCCGATAGTCAGCGATCTCAGTGGAGTAATACTAGGCTACTTTCTATGGCTGATACAGGGCCTATTTATAGATTAGAGTGGGAGTTACTGAGAACCGAGCTATTGCTGGAAATGGCGCCAACCTATTACTTTCACCATGCCTCAAAATCCTTGTTAACCAGCATACTCACAGGTCATGATCTTGGGTATTTGGATACCTCCAAAATAAAAAAAGGTGCGGTATCCGCAGAGATTGCACAGTACCTATCACAGCTTAAATTATTGACTCAATCTGCACATGACAGTTTATTTTTTGTTACCAAGGTTAAAAGAAATGCGGGGCGCGTGACAGGTATAAATTTTATGCAGGTTGTGGAGGGTGCTATCTTTGAATATGCCTCCGGTATCAGCATAAGGCGTGATGGCCAGGTAGGAGACCTGTCTCTTTATACAATAAACACTGCCAGCGGACTGCATCGACCACCCAGATATGCTCATCAACAAGTTTTAGATATGGCTATGGAGCGGCTTAAAGCCTATGTGAGTGCAGATGAGCTGCCGCTATATATAAAGCCTGCCTTGCCACCCTATATGAAATATTTTTACCGTGGGGAAGATCAGTCTATTGATGCGCTGTGGCTGGTTACTGTCTTTGGACAAAAATCTACTGACGAGGATAGTTACCTGGTTGTTATTATAGATCGCACCGGCGAGGTAGTTTTAACCAGAGGTAAGTCTGAGGCCTATTAGTCGCAGCATTACCCTTTTTGGTTGGTAAACCTGCGCACAATCGCCCGCTTTACATCACCCAATCTATCTCGGCTTGGTAGGCTGGCCTGCCGGACTTTCTCCTGGTGCTGGGCATAGTAGGTTTTGCGACTATAGTCGATACTGACCTCCAAAATCACCGGTTGGCCCTGGGCTGTGGTTTCCAGTGCACGGCGCATTATGGTGTCCATGCCCTGATTGTTGGTGATGGGGAAGTAGCCGCATTCCAGGGCGTCGGCAAAGGCTCCCCAGTTCATATGGGTGGTATTTTTGTTGGTGCTGCGTTGGCTATTATTAAACAGACAGTAGAGGGTGCCGAGTTTTTGGCGCACGGCGGTCTGTATCTCCATACCGTTAATCATCATGGCGCCGTCGCCCACTATGCCCACTACCTGTTTTTCTGGATTGGCCATTTTGATAGCGTTGACGGCGGGCACACAGTAGCCCATGGCATTGAAGCTGCTGGGGCAGATAAACCCCTGGGGTCGGTTGATAGGTAGCAGCTCGGCGGCCAGTGCTCTGTGGGTGCCCTGGCCTGTAACCACTATGGCACTGCTGTCTAGTGCTTTGCTTAGGGCCTGAAAAAACACTGCGGGGTTTACGCGGCCTTTACTGTTGTGCTCCAGCCAGTCTTCGCTGAGCTGAGTTTTGTATTTGGCAATAGTTTTGGCCACAGCCTTCTCTCTGGCGTTAAAGAGTTTGCCGTTGGCCTGTATTTCATTGAGCTGATAGAGCAGTGCAGGGATGGCTTGGGGCGCTAGCTGAATAATATTGTCGGGCAGCTCTGCCCAATCCAGATCTTGCTGGTCTATGCCTATGGCCAGCAGCTGATCGCAGTCTTTAAGCAGGCGCTGGGCACTGGGGTTAACTGCCAGTCCGGCATGCAGTGAGTGCTTGGCTGGAAAGGCGCTGGTGCCTTGCAGGCTGGTGCACAGAGGCGCTGCCAGTCGATCTGCCAATGCCACCAGGTCTGTCTGTGCAGATACTGCGGCCCAGCCTGCAAACAGGGCTGGGTTATCGGCTTTTAGCAGGGCCTGGGCTGCGGCATCTATCTGCTGCAGATCCAGCTCGGGTTGATTGGCGGCGCACAGGTGCAGGGGCAGGGGCTCTTCTAGTTCCTCAGCCTGAAGTTGCAGTGCCGCTGGTATTTCCAGATACACCGGGCCCGGTTTGCCGCTGGTGGCTATCTGGTGGGCTTCGAACAGGCTGCCGACTATATCCTGGGTGCGACTGATTCTAAATCGCGCCTTGGTCAGGGGTTTTAAAAGTTGCTGCTGGTCCAGTGGCCCATATTGCGACACTGCTGCGCCAGCGATAATTAACATGGGTACACCGGCGATAAAGGCTTCGGCTATGCCCTGATTAATAATGGCCTCGGCAGTAATCAGCATGGTGCCCACGGCTTCGCCCTGGGTGGTGCGGCTGATGGCATCGGCCATAAAGGCGGCACTGATTTCCTGGTTGACTAGATGGGTGTCAATGGAGGAGTTTTGTAGCTCGTTATAGATTGCGCGATTGGAGTCGCCAACCACGCCAAAGGTCTGTTGGGTATTCAGTTGTTCCAGTGCGTAGCGCACTAACTCGGCGCCGGACCTATGCATAACCTTTAATTCCCTTTTGTGTTTTCCTTAGCTGCCGCTCTTTCTAAAACAGTGCTATCAACTTGGACATTGGTATAGCAGATTAATTGCTAACTGATATGCCCTGTGGTGCGAATGCGCTTGGCACCTTTAACCGGCGCTGCCTTTTGTGCATCTGCGCGGCGTTTGTTGGCATTGTCTATGGCGTTTTTAATGGCTATTAAAAAACCGGTGACCAAAAATGCGCCGGGGGGCAAAATTATCACTAAAAAGCTGTAACTGTCACCAAAGGGGCGCATTACCCAGCTGGAGGCGGCTGCACCAAACAGCAGATGCATATCGGCCAACAGGGTGCCCTGACCCAGCAGCTCTCTCACCGCACCCAGTACCACCAGTACTGCCAGAAAACCCAGGCCCATCATCAAGCCGTCGAAGGCGGCCATGCCGACAGTCTGTTTGCTGGCAAAGGCTTCAGCGCGGCCGAGGATAGCGCAGTTGGTAACAATTAGTGGAATAAAGATACCCAGTATTTGATAGAGCTCATAGGTGTAGGCCTTCATTAGCAGTTCGGCACAGGTGACAAAGGCGGCGATAATAATAACGAAGGCAGGCAGGCGCACAGCATCGCTGACATGGTTGCGAATTAACGAGACTATGGTGTTGGAGCCAATCAGCACCGCCAATGTGGCTATACCCAGCCCCAGCGCGTTGACCACTGTGCCGGTGACCGCCAACAGTGGGCACAGTCCCAGCAGCTGCACCAGCGCTGGGTTGTTGGTCCAGAGTCCGTTTTTGGCGACTTCTGTTGCTGTGACTTCACTCATGGATTGGCCTGTATGCTGTGATTAGCTGCCTGGCTATCTTTTGCTGCCATGGCGGCTTCGGCTAAAAGCCGTTCGCTATCTTCGCTAAAGTACTCTAGTACCTGGGCGACCTGATAAATAACTGCTCTGGGGGTAATAGTAGCACCGGTAAACTGGTCAAACTCACCGCCGTTCTTTTTTACATCCCAGCCGGATGCCTGAGGGTTGACCAGTGAGGCGCCATTAAAGCTGAGGATCCAGTCGCTCTTTTTAAGATCGACCTTATCGCCCAGCCCCGGAGTTTCTTTATGTTCAACTACTCTGACACCGGCAATGGTGCCATCGAAGTTAACACCTATAATCATGCTAATGTTGCCGCTGTACCCATCTGGAGTCACGGTGGGAATAATCGCGGCTACGGGCTGGCCGCTGTTGCGGGCTATATGTATATCGCCGCCTTTCTTTAGGCCTAGGGCCGGCCAAAATTTTTCCGGTATCGGTTGCACATCCATCAGCAGGTCATTGTCGTGACGGTCGATGGGAATAATCTCCAGCAGGGCGCGCTGGGCGGCCTTGCGCTCGGAGTCGGCAATTCGATCTTTGGTCAGCGAATCTGTGGTTGCCAGTATCAGCGCGGTGATCAGGGCAAAGCCGGCGAGTAGCAGGCTGTTAAAACGTATGGATGCAAAGGTCATTTGGATTTGTCCTCTTGCCCTTTTTCAGTCGCTCGGCGCCTATCAATATGACCGTAGGTGCGCGGCAATGTGTAGTTGTCGATAAAGGGTGCGGCAAAGTTGGCCAGCAGCACTGCAAAGGCCACGGCATCTGGGTAGTTACCCCAGGCACGTATAATATAGACCAGCACACCAATCAGAGCACCGTAGATCAGGCGTCCCCGATTACTGACTGCCGATGATACCGGGTCGGTAAGTATAAAGAATGCCCCCATCATGCTGGCACCACTAAACAGATGCATCAGCGGTGAGCCCGGGCTGATTGAGCTGCCGCCATCCCAAAACAGTGCCGACATAATGGCAATGGCGGCCAACATGGCCACTGGCCCATGCCAGGTAAATATTTTGCTGCCCAGTAATATCAGACCGCCCGCCAGAAAGCCGAGATTGACCCATTCCCAGCCTACGCCGGCTATACCAGCCTGACTAAACAATGGGTTCTGGCTGTAGATCTGCTCTACTAAAAGACCGTCGCTAAATTTAAAGCTATCCAGTGGAGTGGGTCCGGTCACGCCATCGGCGGGGCTGTAGCCGGCAAATACAATACTCAGGGATTCAAATAATCCCGGGTGTGAAACGCCTTCGGGCAGCAGTGCCAATGGGGTCACCCAGCTGGTCATCTGAATGGGGAAGGAGATCAGCAATACCACATAGCCTACCATTGCGGGGTTAAATGGGTTGTAGCCGAGACCACCGTAGAGATGCTTGGCCACCACAATAGAGGATAATGTGCCCACAACCACTACCCACCAGGGTGCCAGCGGCGGTAGGGCCAGGCCCAGCAGCACGGCGGTAACGGCGGCGCTGTAGTCGCGCAGGTAGAAGCTTACCGAGCGGCCACGCATCTGAACTATTAAAGCTTCTGCAGCTACCGCGGTAGCGGTGGCCAAAACCACATTGATCAGGCTGCCCCAGCCAAAGTGATAAGTCAGTGCCAGCAGCCCGGGCAATGTAGCCCAGAGTACCAGCTGCATAACCTTGCCAGTGTTCTGGGAGGCATGGGCATGGGGTGAGGTAATCTGCTTAAAGGCCATTAGTCTACCTGCTCCCCGTTATGTTGTTTGAGATGCTCGGCCAGACGCCCTCTGGCCTGCTCGAGTTTCTGTCGGGCAGCTTCAACAGCGGCAACCAGAATATTTCTCTGTTCGTCGGTCTGGGTGTCGTCGGCTTCAGCCAGTTTTTCCTCGGCCATCTGCAGGCGCATTTCAGCGCCAGCAATGGAGCGTTCAAACTTGGCCTGCTGCTGTTCCGGGCTGACTTTTCTGGCCGCCGCGCGGGCCTGTGCGGCAGCAATAATATCTGCAGCGGAGCCGGCGTCTGTTTTATTGTCGCTAGGGGCGTCACTTTTTTTAGCGGCGGCAGTTGCCTTGGCTTTTTCGGCAGCTTCGCGACGGGCAGCGCGTTTGGCTTCTTTATCTCGCTCTGCCTGTTCCATGCGCTGCTGATGAAACTCAAAGCGCTGGCGGGCATGGTCAGATTTTACTTTTTCTGCCCGGGCCTTTTGTATCTCACCTTTGCTGTGGCGATAGTGCTGCACCAGCGGAATATTGCTGGGGCACACATAGGAGCAGGCGCCACATTCAATACAGTCAAATAAATTATGGGCTTCCAGGCGCTCCTGATCCCCAGCCTGGGAGTACCAGAAAAGCTGCTGTGGCAGCAGGGAAACTGGGCAGGCTTCGGCGCACAGGCCGCAGCGAATACAGGGCTGGGCTGGCTCGTCGTCGGGAATTTCCTGATGGCTGGGCGCCAGTATGCAGTTGGTGGTTTTAACTATGGGCACATCGGCGCTAGTCAGACTAAAGCCCATCATGGGCCCACCCATAACCAGCCTGCTGCAGCGCTCTTCATCAAACTGGCTGTGCTCAAGCATATGGCTGACCATGGTGCCGATCAGTGTTTCGTAGTTGCGGTTGATGCCGCAGGCCTCACCGGTCATGGTGGTTACCCGCGAGATCAGTGGCTCGCCCTCAACGATTGCGCGCTTAATGGCGTAGGTGGTGCCTATATTTACACACACCATGCCTATGTCGGCGGGCAGGCCACCGCTGGGTATTTCCTCGCCAGTCAGTATGTAGATCAGCTGCTTCTCACCACCTGAAGGGTACTTGGTGGGAAAGGATACCAGCGAGATACCGCTGTCTTTGACCAGAGGCTCCAGCGCAGCTATGGCTTCGGGCTTGTTGTCCTCGATGCCGATCAATATGTTCTCTGGGTGGCCCAGTATCTGGCTGAGTATACCTATGCCTTCGATAATCTCTGCTGCGCGCTCGCGGATTGCAGAGTCGTCGGCAGTAATATAGGGCTCGCACTCGGTGGCATTGACTATTAGCGTATTTATAGGACGCTTGCGACCCGGATTGAGTTTAACCGCTGAGGGAAAGCCTGCGCCGCCCATTCCGGCTATACCCGCTTCGGCAATCGCCGCGAGCAAGGTGCTGGCTGATGCGTGCCGGTAGTCGTCAATGCCCTGGTGTGGTTGCCACTGATCGCGACCATCGCTGGTGATCTCGATACAGGGTGCCAGCATGCCTGACGAGTGAGCTATAGGGCGGTGCTCTATGGCAGTTATGGTACCCGAGGTTGGCGCGTGCATAGGCACAGACACTGGGCCTGCGGCCTCGGCAATCTTTTGCCCTTTGAGTACGTTGCTACCCAGCTCTACGCAGGGTTTTGCCGCTGTGCCTATATGCTGGCTGAGCGGTATCAGCAACTTCTCGGGCAGCGGCAGTGACCCTATGGGCAGAGTCAGCGACTGATGTTTGTTTTCCGGGGGGTGAACACCGCCGGGAGTAACCCATGTCTTCATAGCTGCGGCCTCAGGTCACTGGCAATTAAATCTGCAGTGGTGGGTGGCGCGGGCCAGTGCCATTCTTTCATGGTTTCTTTTACGGGCAGCATATCAATACAGTCCACCGGGCATGGCTCTACGCAGAGGTCGCAGCCAGTGCACTCGTCGGCGATAACTGTGTGCATCAACTTGGCGGCACCTAATATGGCGTCTACCGGGCAGGCCTGTATGCACTTGGTGCAGCCTATGCATTCGTCTTCGCGGATATAGGCTACGGTTTTTACGTCGGCTTCCTCGCCGTGCTCGGCATCCAGCTCTGGCGCTGGCACGTCGAGAAGATTGGCAATAGCGTTGATTGTGGCCTGACCAC
>JAYPYO010000068.1:0-11304 GCA_038135995.1 Porticoccaceae bacterium | reverse complement strand
CCGGGACTTGAACCGAAAGAGGTTCACAAACTATGCCCTCGGCAGAGTTTGGACAAGTCGCAACGCGACGCAGACGATGGAAGGGCAATAGATGGAGGTTCAAACTCTCCTTCTGTGTCATTTCCTAGAGTCTGTCTTATGGGTAGCGCCCCGCCATTTCAACAGCAGGGTTTGTTTTGGGTATCGGTTGTAGCGAACGCGGGGTCAGCCGGCCAATGATCCGCAAAGACTCAGACTCCCGAGTGAGCAAGTAGACGATCGACCCATCCCCCTATCCGCTGAATCGCCTGGTGCGCGCGCTCAATTTCAGGATAGCGGGCCTGAAAAACATGGGACATATCAGCGTAGACTTCCAAGGTGACATCGACATTCGCAAGACCAGCACGTTCCGCCAAAGTGGTGGCGTCTGACAAAAGCATCTCCTGAGCACCCACCTGAATCAATAGCGGTGGCATGTTCTTCAAATCCGCAAAAACGGGAGATGCTGTAGGCTCACGGGGATCTTGATCTCCCAGGTAGGCTTGCTGGGAAAAATCGATCGACGCTCGAGAGACCATACCGTCCACGCCATCCAAAGCGACATAGCTTTCCCCCGACGAAGTCAAATCTAGCCAAGGCGACATTGCCACAAGCCCGGCGGGTAGTGGCAAGCCAAGATCTCGAGCCTTGAGGACGGTAGCCAGCGTGAGTCCGCCACCCGCGCTGTCCCCAGCGATAATAATTCCTTTCGGATCGATGCCACGCTCCAACATTGTCCGGTATGCGCTGACTCCATCAAGAACGGCGGCAGGGAAAGGCGACTCGGGAGCCAACCGGTAATTGACGCTTGTCAATTCTGCCCGTAGTTCAGCGGCGATCTGAGAGGCAAAACCTCGGTGGCTATTGGCACTTCCGCTCACATATCCACCCCCATGAAAATACAACACCTTGCGCGCCGAAATAACGTCTGCGGGGGAGATGATCAAACATGACAGATCACCAATCACCTCTTTACTAATTTCGCAGCTGTCTTCGATTGGCAGCAGATTCCCCAAGGCCTCCATGGCCTTTCTCAAATCACCAACAGAAGCGGGAGCGGGGACTTCACTCGGAGTACTTGTTGCCATTTCGTTCAACTGATCGTTCATCATTTCGCCACTCATTGCATACCAAAACGTCTGGTAACCTCATCACTTAACAAGCTTGCGCCCTCTTTTAATGCAATCGCTTGAAGGCGCCCAAAACCAGCCGTTGGGATCCCATGCCCTGCCATGGGAAAGAAATATACACTGCGAGTATGCAATTTTAGCCAGCTCTATCTCACCCATCTTTTCAAGAGATCGAGCTTTAGCCCATAAGGCAACCGATACATCGTTGACTGCCCAGTTATCATGGATTTTTTTCTTTGCGGATGCACTTACTCGACCAGATGGTGGCAATTCAGTATTGTTGGCATTGAAGTTTTTTTGCATAACAACAGCATCAACTGAAAATATCTCAAAACAAGCATCGACAGTATTAACTGCTTGTTCATATCTTTTTTTAGCAAATAAATCTATGGATGTAGCTGCCCAATTTGCAGAGCCGTTAAGGTCAGTGCTAGTTGAGTAACAATCAAAACTATCATCTGCAAAAATGTTGGCTGAAAATATTATGAGAAGAAAGAAGGTAAATTTATTCATAGGGCCTGCACTGTGGTTGATTCAAACTTCAAGTTACCCTTTTGAGCGATTCCAGTCAAACAGCCCTCTCCTGCCCGCCATTAGCTACTTCAAGTCAGGTTAAACCCACAATTCCAAGCACTACATTTTTACTCCCAGACCAGCCTAGTGCACAAATTGACCCGCGCCTGTATAGTCTAGGAGCATAGGGTTTTCGTAATCATAAATAATGACTAAATTTTAATTATAAAAATATAAAATTATTATGAAAAATTTCTTAGACTATCGCCCTTTATTGCCTGTTGCTTTTAGCATATTTTTAACCGCCTGTGGCGGAGGTGGTGGTGGCGGCGGCAACTTCACCCCGGTACCAGCCGCTCCAACAGCCAACTCGGCTCCCGCGGCTAATGCCGGGGCAGACCAGCAGACTCTCGCTTCTCAAGAGGTGACCCTCAGCGGCTCTGGCAGTGATTCCGACGGCTCAATTGAAGCCTATGCCTGGACTCAGACCGGCGGCGAATCCGTGACTCTAAGCTCAAGTAATTCCGCCAGTGCAACATTTACCGCCCCGACTATTGCGACAACGCTGATATTTGAGCTTAGCGTCACTGATGATGATGGCGCTGAAGCAACTGATACTGTCTCTGTCAGTGTCAGCCTGCCAGCTAATAATCCACCAACGGCAAATGCGGGCGACAGCCAAATGGTTCCCAGTTCTGCCTCTGTGTCCCTTGAAGGCTCGGCGACAGATACTGATGGCTCTATTGTCAGTTACAGCTGGGCACAGACCTCCGGGGAGACAGTAGCATTGACTGGTGCGGACACCGCCAGTCCCACCTTTACAGCGCCGGCCACTAGCGGCCTGTTGGAATTTACCCTAACCGTTACCGATGACCGTGGCGATACTGCGACTGATTCTGTAAGCATTGAAGTCAGTGACTCAGAGGTAACCATCAGCGGTGCCATTACCTTTGATCTGGTGCCCTTTCAAGCATCAGGCATAGGTCTGGACTACAACAGTATTGAACAGGCTGCAGCCCGGGGCATAGTCGTAGAAGCCGTGGATGCATCTGGCAATACATTGGTTGCCACTGTGACCGATAGTCAGGGGCTCTATTCCATGCGAGTGGCTGCCAACACCTCTATGCGGGTCAGGACTTCTGCCAGGCTATTGCAGACCTCCGGTGTCACCTGGGATGTCAAGGTAACAGACAATACCGCAGCGGATGCACTATATGCAGCGCAGGGCGAAATTTTTAATTCTGGCACTACCGCCAGTACTCGCAGTTTTAATATGCCTTCAGGCTGGGATGGCACCAGCTATGCTGCGGATAGGAGTGCGGCCCCCTTTGCAGTGCTGGATGCCATTTATGACACTATGCAAAAATTTGCTGCTGCGGATTCCAGCCTTGAGTTCCCGGCGCTGGAAATTCACTGGAGCGAAAACAATAACCCCGCCAGTGGCGACCTGGCCAGTGGTGATATTGGAACTTCTTTTTACTCCAGCGGAAAAATCTATCTTTTGGGTGATGCGGACACAGATACTGATGAGTACGACCGCCATGTACTAATTCATGAATGGGGCCATTACTTTGAGAACAGACTGTCCCGTTCTGACTCCATAGGTGGATCCCATAGCTTAGTAGAGCGGCTGGATATGCGCGTCGCCTTTGGTGAGGGCTGGGGCAATGCACTATCAGCCATTATTACCGACGACCCCTTTTATCGAGATAGCTCCGGGACCCAACAAAATACCGGCTTTTCCTTTAGCGTTGAGACCAATAACTATGCAGAAGATGGCTGGTTTAATGAGGGATCTGTGCAATCTGTGATCTACGATCTCTATGATTCCGCCGATGATGGTGCTGACAGCATAGCACTGGGTCTGGGGCCCATTTACGATGTGCTTACCGATAGCAGCTACACTTCCAGCACCTACTTTACCAGCATTTTCTCTTTTACCGACCGCTTAAAAGCCCTGCAACCCAGCGCCTCAGAGCAAATAACCAGCCTGTTAACCGCCCAGTCTGTCTCTGGAACCGGTGCCAACGGTCTAAATGAAACCAATGATGGCGACATAGTATCGGCACTGCCTGTGTACAAGGTTGCTAATGTGGGTGGCAGCGCCATACAGCTCTGCTCGGTGGATGATGCCGGTTACTTTAACAAACTGGGCAGCACGGCCTTTGTTGAGTTTGAGATACCTGCGACCGGGAGCTATAGCTTTAGTGCGACTGAGATTGGAGGAGTAACGGCCGCTGATCCTGATTTCTATATCTTTCAGTCGGGTAACCTGCTCCATGTGGCTGAGTCCGGCGTGATTGGCTCAGAAAATGCCAGTCTGAATTTCACCACAACCGGCACCCATGTACTGATGTTTAATGATTGGAACAATATAGACGAAACTGAGGACGCCGGAGACTATTGCTTCGACTTCCAAATTAGTAATTAGACAATGCGAGAGATAAGCATGAAACAGATTAGCTATATAAGCATTTTATTGATTGGCCTGGTTGTTGGCGCCTGCGATAGCAGCACCACTGCCACCGCTACTCATACCGCCAGCAATAACAGTCAGGGTGACAAAACCAATGTATCCAAGTATATGAAGCCCGGCGCTGCCATAGACTTTCAACATAACTTTAAAGGGCCCATCGGCATTGGAGAAAAACAAACTGTTGATCTGAGTTTTAGGCTGCCGCATATTTCTGGTCAGCTGGCGATAAAATTACGTCCAGACAGTGGCTTAAGCGCAGAGCCTGGCCAAGCCGACTATATATTCCCTCTGGGTGCCGATCACAACTACAGCATTCAGCAGACGCTCAGCGCTGAAGAGGCCGGCAAATATTATCTCAAGATCTTTGCCGAGGTTATGGACCCTCAGGGCCAAATAAAGACCCGGGTGTTTGCAATTGCAGTTCAGGTCGGTGAGCCAACAAGCAAACCAAACAATAGCGGCAGACTGATTGAGAGTTCCTCTGGCGAACACCTAATACTCATGCCAGCGCAGGAGACTGTTATTAGTAAGAAATAATTACTGGCTGATAATACCCAGTAATTTTTGCCCAGGCGCAGAGCCCTCTATGTGCATGGAGCTCTGCACCACGGCCTCCCCCGCCACCAGCACATGCAACATACCCGTAGGCTTTAGATAGGGGTCGCCATAGACGGCATTGGCAGCAATGGTCTGAGCGTCAAAAATCACTATATCTGCATCAGCGCCCTGCTGAATACGGCCTTTCTTTTTAAAAAGCGGTGAAGCTTGCTCCATCCACTGGGCCTGATAGAGACTGGATCGGGCCAGCGCATCAGACAGACTCAGTACACCGCGCTCGCGCACATAATGCCCCAGTAATCGAGAGAATGTGCCAGCAATATTGGGGTTGGTGGGGATACTGGTATCTATGGCTGGCAGTGCATCTGTAGATACCATCATCCCGGGCCATTGCAGTGCAGTTTCGACCCAGTCCTCTTTCACATAATGGTGGTTGACCATACCTGTGGGTTGCTCTTTGGCATATTTATCCCAGGTCTCTTTGGTTAGCCACTCGCCGGTGGCGACCCACTGCACATCCTCGTAGCTAATATCAAAAATAGCCTGCCAGTCACGGCGGCGAAAAACATCGGCAGAGATACTGGTACCCCCAGCAGCGTAAGACAGAGTCTCAGTGGTGATATTGGCTCCAGCCTGATTAGCCTCGTCAATCATCGCCAGCCAGTCGCCAATACCGCCCATCGCATTATGGGTGATATGGCATACAAACAGAGGGGCTCCAGTTTCTACTGCTAGATCAATCACCTCAATCAACCCTGCTGGGTCGCCGGTATGGCCTCTGCGCACATGGATATACAGTGGCACCTGGCGCTCAGATGCTACCTCAAACAGCATTCTTAACTCCGCCTCAGAAACCGCCTCAGTCATATAGTCCAGAAGCACGCCAATACCCAGACCACCGCCATCCAAACCCTGGTTTAGCAGCACACGCATCTGCTCGATTTGCTCTGCAGTGGCAGTCTGCATCCAGGTGGCGCCAGCCATGCTTAAAACCTGGTCGCCGGCAAAAATATAGGGCATATCTCTGCCCTCAATCACCTTGGTGCGCACCGCCCAGTGACCCACGGATGAGCCATAATTAATTTGAGCACCATCGCGAAAGTGCTCGCCATAGAAGCTGACAGGAAAAGAGCCTGCCTCCAGATCTAACTGAGTAGTAATACCATCGAGAAGATTCACTTTCTGGCCCAACAGCGTCGGAGTATGGCTGTGGATATCAATAAAGCCAGGTGCAACCACCAACCCTGAAGCATCTATGGCTTTATGGCCCTGTAACGGCTGTTGTGAAATTTGCCTGATACTGCCATCGCTAATGCCCAGATGGCGAATGGCATCCAGCTGAGTCTCCGGATCAATCACCCGTCCATTGGCAATAACCAGGTCGTACTGTACATCCTGACTACAGCTAGAAATCACCAACAATAGAGCCAACAGGCCCAGCACAGTCTGTATTGTTTTCACCCTTACCGCCTCACTTATGGTTTTATTGACTAGCTGGCGCTCCTTTACGCCGGGCTGCATAGCCTCGACAGGCATCTCCAAAGGCTGAGAAAATCGCCAGATAGAAGTCATTGTTGCGCACCTGCCATTCTGGGTGCCACTGCACCGCCAGGGCAAATTCTTTAGCCGCTGTGACTGATACTGCCTCAATCAGACCATCCTCTGCCAGGGCCTCAATAGTTAAGCCCTCAGCCAGCTGGTCGATACCCTGACCATGAACCGAGTTAACCATTGGTCTCTGATCACCGTAAATAGACGCCAGCAGGCCATTGGCTTGCACATCAACTGCATGGGCCAACCCATACTGCACTTCCACTGGGGCAGTTTTATCCTCGCGATGGTCCAGCATGCCGTCAATTTCATACACACGCTGATACAAGGTGCCACCCATGGCCACATTGAGCTCTTGCAGACCCCGGCAAATGCCCAATACAGGTATTCCAGCGGCAATAATCTGCGGTATTAATGCCAGATTGGTTTTATCCCGCTCGGCATCCCGGCTATCGTCACCGGGCGCCGGTTGCTGACCATAATGCTGAGGCTCAATATTGCTGTAACCACCGGTTAAAAGAACGCCGTCCACACGGTTCAGAATACTGTCCATACCAGCCTGATCACTGAGAGCCGGCAATATCATTGGTACACAGCCAGCGCCATCGGCGACCGCGGTTAAGTATTTTTCTCCTGCAGAATGGTACTGATGAGCACCGTTTAACGCGCGATCTGCGGTCACGGCTACCAGTGGCATGGAAACTGGGTTGGTCAAAATCAATCTCTCCCTTAATGGTTCTGTCCAGAACCATCTGCTATTAAAACCCGGTGACACCACCGGGGATTGGTGGGTAATCTCCCACTAGCTCAGCCCCTTTCTCGACGGTCTGTATTGCCGCCTCAATAATATCCAGGGCCTGCATAAAAGTCTGCTGATCCATATTCAGTGCAGGGTACATTCGCACTGTGGGCTCAGTATCGCAAATCGCCCAGACGCCATTGATCAGCATTTCGTTGCGCACTGTGCGTGCCACCCAGCTATCATCGTAATCATCGCCCATCTGATCGCGGTTGGGGTGGGTAAAGCTGATACCCATTAGCAATCCGAGACAGCGCACCTCAGAGACTATTTCATACTGCTCGTCCCAGCCAGACATGCGCCGCTCAGCCAGCTCGGCCAGACTGGCGGCCTGAGCCACAATATTATCGCGCTGGAATATCTCCAGAGTTTTAAGCCCAGCGGCACAGCCAGCGGGCGTGCCCGCAAAGGTACTGCCCGCCGAGGCGCGGGGGTTGTCCCCAAGTATTTCATCTCGAGCTGCAACACCGGCACAGGGCGCTATGCCCCCAGACAGGTTTTTACCCACCACCATAATATCCGGGACCACATCATAATGCTCTACCCCCCATAGATTACCGGTACGCCCAAGACCGGTTAACACCTCGTCGACAATCATCAACCAGCCGTGCTTATTGCAGATACGGCGAATGCCCTGAATAAAGTCCATTGAAGGAATCCAGTTACCCCCCTCGGCCAGACCGGGCTCAACAATAATGGCAGCAATATTATCAGCCGGTGTGATGTAGCTGGGTATATGGGTCTCCAGATACCAGAGGCAGTAGTCCACATATTGTTCCGGGCTCATATCCGCCGGGATATTCTGCGAATAGGGATAGGGTGCCTTGATCACACCCCCGGCCCAGGGCTCCATATAGACACTGTTGTCACTGGTGTAGCCACTGATCATCTTGGTGCCCAGGCCCTCGCCATGAAAGGACGAGGTAAAACTAATAATATGCCGCCGCCGGGTATAGCAGAGTGCCATATGCACAGCGGACTCCACGGCCTCGGTGCCAGAAACCTCAAAGGTAAAGCGAGGCAGTTGCTGAGCGGGCATTATCTGGGCAAGCTGTTCCGCCAGCTCAAGGCGCAGCGGATGTTCCCAGTGGTAGCCATAGCGCAAATGAGCCTGGTGCACAGCCTCAATAATCTCCGGGTGACAGTTGCCCAGTGGATTAGTGGCCCAGCCATTTTGAAAATCTATATAACGGTTGCCATCCAGGTCCCAGACATAGTCCCCCTCGGCACGGCCCACAATCATCTGGGCCGGCGGGATAAAGCCTCTTGTAGCCGAAGCCTTTGCTGCACTCTGATAACGCAAGCCGTGACGAAACAGGCCTATGCCCGCCTGCAGTTTCTCGCTACTTAATGGACCAGGTAATTTATAAGCCAAGGGAGCCCCCAATTAATCAAACGCTATTGTTATAAAACTTGCCAAGGTCTATGGTAAGCACCATTATATAAACGTACAAGCAATTAAACAGGCGTTTAACTACAGGAGCTAAGGTGCCCTATGTCCACCACTAATCCCGCTATTCACCAGGAGCGGCGGCGACTTTTAATTGATGCCACCATCAGCGCTATCGCCGAGTTTGGGCTGTCTAAGCTAACGCTGGCTAAAATAAGCTCTATCGCCGGATTAACTGCCGGCACAGTCAACTTTTACTTTGATAGCAAAGAGACATTGCTGCTGGAAACCCTTAATTTTGTTTCTGAGGAGTTTGATCGCGGCGTGGCTCAGGCGTTGGCCCAGGCAGGGCCAGACCCAGCCAAGCGGCTGGCGGCTATTATTGACGCTTCCCTTGACCCTGAAATTACCGAGCATCGCAAAATGGCCGTATGGCATGCCTTTGACTCCGAGAGTCGCGGCCGCGAGGACTACCAGCGCATACGAGGCAATCTGGATAAACAGAACTTTAAACTGATCCTCAACCTCTGTGAGCAGATTATCAATCAAGCCGATAAACAGGCCGAGATCAATGCCCGAGCCATTGCCAATGCCATCTCAGGTATTACCGATGAAGTCTGGAAGGAAATTCTATTTGCCGGTGAAAACTACGACCGCGACGATGCCCGCCAGGTATGCCAGAGTTTTCTCGCCAGCATATTCCCCTGGTGCTATCAAATGCCTGCGCAGACTGCTGCCAGCACTGAGTCAAACAGTTGTCCAGTCCCTATCACTCAGGCCAGCCTGGATGACCTGGATCAGGTAGCGAAACTCTTTGATCTCTACCGCCAGTTTTATGAAGAAGAAGCTGATCTGAGCCTGGCCCGCCAGTATATTGAGCAGCGTATAGCGACTCACAGCTCAGTAATTTTTATCGCCTGGGACGGAGATGGTGCAGATAAAAATGCCATTGGCTTTACCCAGCTCTACTCCACCTTTTGCAGTGTAGAGGCCTCAACCATCTGGGTGCTCTATGATCTATTTGTCGACAGCAATCAGCGCAATAATGGCGTGGGCAAAGCCCTGATGAACCGAGCCAAAACTATGGCCCTGGAAAGCGGTGCATCGCGTATTGATCTGGAGACCGCCATAGATAATATCAGTGCTCAGGGTCTCTATGAGGCCCTGGGCTATCAGCGTGACACTGAGTTCTACAAATACTCTCTGGCGCTTTAGGGCGCTAGCTCTGCTCGGCGTCAGAGGCCATGAGGTAAATCAGCTCCAGCCCTATGGTAGCTGCCGCCAGTGAAGTAATCTCAGCATGGTCATAGGCCGGCGACACCTCCACCACATCGGCTCCCACCAGATTTAAACCCTGCAGGCCGCGAATAATTTTTAGCGCTTTATCAGTGGTAATACCGCCAGCTACTGGAGTTCCAGTGCCCGGCGCATAGGCTGGGTCCAGGCAGTCAATATCAAAGGTCAGATATACCGGCATATCACCCACTCGCTGCTTAATTGCGGCAACAATATCCGTGGTCGCCATATCATTGACCGCCGCTCCATCAATCACCTGGAATTGATGGTCCTGCGGATTATATTCAGTGCGAATGCCTAGCTGAATAGAATGGGCTGTATCAATCAAACCCTCCTGAGGCGCAAAGTAAAACATGCCCCCGTGATCAAATTCCGAGCTCTCTTTGTAGGTATCTGTATGGGCATCAAAATGCACCAGAGCCACAGGGCCCCGCTGCTGATGCACCGCCCTTAGCAGAGGCATAGTGACAAAATGATCGCCGCCAATACTCAGGGTTTTCTTGCCTCTGGCGTGAATGCCACCAACGGCTTCAACCACAGTATCAATCATTGACTGGGACTCACCTGGCGCAAATTCCAGATCCCCATAGTCAATAACATTTAACCGATCCATAGCATTAAAGCTCCAGGGCCAGCGCTTTTCTTCCCAGCGCAGATTGGCCGAGGCCATTCGCACTCCCTGAGGCCCGTGGCGGGTTCCGGCGCGGCCAGTGGTAGCCAGATCATAGGGAATACCCAGCACCACCAAATCTGCCTTATCCATATCGCGGGAAAGTGGCAGACCCAGGTAACTCTGGACATTGGCAAACATGGAGTAGCTATCAATCGGCTTGTTATCGGACATATCTTATCTCTCTATGACCTGGACTGACGCCAGGTTTATTTTTTAGTCGACCCAGACACCCTGCTCACGCAGATCTTCCAGAGTCAGTCGCAAGCCCTCACGCAGAGCTGTCACCAACTCATCCACCTGGGCTCTGGTAATAATTAGCGGCGGTGAAATAATACAGATATTGATAAAGGGCCGCACCAGCAGCCCCAGGCGCTGACAGTGGCTATCTACCATCTCGCCGATAGCGTAGTCTTTTTCCAGCAGATCCTCTTCATCTCGGCCCTGTATAGTCATCTCCACTGCAGCCATTAACCCTGTGCCGCGCACATTGCCCACCAGCGGATTGTCTTCCAGTGTACGTAATTGCTGCTGAAAATACGGCCCCACCTCCAGCACATTGTCCAGCAGATGGTCTTTTTCCAGAATATCCCAGCTGGCCAGAGCCGCGGCACAGGCCACCGGATTACCGGACCAGGTATAACCATTGGAGTACAGACAGCCATCGGCGTTGTCGCCGCTGATTTTATCCATAAACTGGTCAGACACCGCATAGCCACCCATAGGGATATAGCCCGAGGTCACTCCTTTGGCAAAGATAATAATATCCGGCACTATGCCAAATACCTTTTCCGAGGCAAACCAGTGGCCTAGACGACCAAATCCGGTGACCACCTCATCAGCTATATAGGTAATGCCATAGCCTTTGACCATCTGCCAGCAGCGCTGATGATAGTCTGCCGG
>JAYPYO010000067.1:0-11901 GCA_038135995.1 Porticoccaceae bacterium | reverse complement strand
CGCGAGCCCTGCCAGTTAAACAGCTGCGCCGCCCCAGACAAAATCGCCTGAAACTTAAGTTGATGCTGACGGCCTTTGCTAAAGGGCGAAGCCACCTGGCTGCTAATCACTGAGTTCATAAGAGCAAAAATACTCGGGTCAATGTTTATACTTGGCAGAAGAATAACATACTCGAGTACTAGTCCAAGGGGAAATGGCCACAGTTAGTGCTAAATCAGCGCGATGTAAACCATCTTAATTGAGGCAATTGCCAGCACCAACGCCAGCATTTTTTGCAAGGTAAGAGATGAAGCCCGATGGGAGGCGAGCTCTGCACCAGCCAGGCAGCCAATAAATGCCGCCACCAGTAACCAGCCTGTACCCATAGGCCAGGGCTGATCACTAACCAGATATCCCGCCAGCCCACCAATAGAATTTAGCAGAATAAAACCAGCTGCCACTGCGGCGCTCTGACGCATGGAACACCAGCCAAAAATTAAGAGAATGGGACTCAAGAACACCCCGCCACCAATACCGGTTAAGCCTGAGGCAAAACCCAGAGCAGCACCCAGCAAAACACCTATGGCTACTTTAGGCTGATGAATCACGGCCGCTTCTTTGGTCACCATCAGCATACGCAGCGCCGCCACTAACAACAAACCGCCCACCAACAGTCTGTAAGCCACAGCATCAAGGTTGATCATGCCGCCAATAAATGCCAGAGGTGTCGAGCCCAATACCAGCGGCCAAAACAGCCTGTGGGGCAGTAGCTGATAGGGTTTAAAGCGGTAGAGTAACCAGCAGGTAACCACAATATTCATCAGCAGTGCCGCCGGGCGCATGGTCTCAGGAGCCAGCCCCCAAAGCGCCATAGCAGCTAAATAGCCAGAGGCGCCGCCATGGCCCACAGAGGAATAGAGAATGGCCATCAGCAGAATGGCGGCCAACAGCCAGTAATCGTAGGCCAGGATAAAAAACTCAGTCACAGAGACTAGCCACCAGTCATATTCATAAAGCGCACAATATCCACCTGCTCCGGGTCAAAATAATGGCGCTCTGGCTTATTGCCCATGGCCTCAACAATACTCGCCTTGAGGCGCTGGGTATCGCCGGGGTAAGTGCGCAGTATCTCGCGCAGATCTACACTGTGCTCATTGCCCAGACAGAGCAGCAGGCGGCCCTCTGCGGTCAGCCGCACACGGTTGCAGCTGCTGCAAAAATTATTCGACATAGGCGAGATAAAGCCTATCTTGGACTGGCTGCCAGCCACAGCGACATAGCGGGAGGGCCCGCCAGTAGTCTCGGCACTGTCAAGCAGATTAAACGCCAAATCCAGCTGCTCGCGAATCTGCTCGCTGGTAATCTGGGTATTGCTGCGTTTATGAGAGGAGATTTCTCCCAGAGGCATCTCCTCGATAAACGAGATATCCATATTGTTATCCACCGCAAAGCGCGCCAGATCCAATACTTCATCATCATTAAACCCGGCCAAAATCACCGCATTGAGCTTGATACGCTTAAAGCCGACCGCAGCCGCCGCTTTAATGCCGGCCAGCACCTCATGCAGGTTGCCCACCCGAGTAAGGGCTTTAAATCGCTCAGGTTTAAGGCTATCGATGCTGATATTGATGCGCGACAGGCCTGCATCTTTTAGAGGCTGAGCCATGCTGGGCAACATAACGCCATTGCTGGTCATGGCCAGCTCATCCAGCCCGGGCAGGCTGGCCAGTGAACCCACCAGCTTAAGAATATCGCGACGGATAAGCGGCTCACCACCGGTCAGGCGAATCTTGCGCACACCCAGATCCACAAAGGCGGCCGCCGTATCCCGCAGCTCCTCAAGCGACAGAATCTGCTGCTTGGGCAAAAAAGTCATATCTTCAGCCATGCAGTAGGTGCAGCGCAGATTGCAGCGATCTGTTACCGACAGGCGCAAATAGTTAACCTCGCGCCCGAAGGAATCAGTCAATTGCGCAGCTGTGGAGGAGTTTAAATTCAAGACGGCCTCAATACTGGTTTAGAGGTTGTAGGGTAGCACATCAACCAGATCCCCTACCTCTATACATTGACCACTTTTTTGTACCACAAAGACATCGCCCCAACAGGCCGACGACAGCACCCCACTGCTTTGATTGGGATATATCTCAGCGCCGCTTTCAGTAAGGCGGCCCCGCAAATACACCTCGCGTTTTTCCCCAGGTTTAGAAAACTGCGCCCTGGACTTTAATCTCTTGGGGCTCCCGGCAGGACAGCCCTGACAGGCCAGCAAAAAGGGCCTGGCAAGAATCATAAAAGTGGCAAATACCGACGCAGGATTGCCCGGCAACCCCATAAATGGGGTGTTTTCCACATGACCAAAAGCCAGGGGCTTACCGGGTTTAATAGCCACCTTCCAAAACTCCATGGCACCCAGTTTTTCCACCGCGGTTTTAACATAGTCCTCTTCACCCACAGAAACACCACCAGCGCTAATAATCACATCGCCGCGCATAGCTGCTTTTTTAAGCACATGCTGGGTAGCCGCCAAACGGTCGGGCACCACACCCAGATCCACCGGCACCATGCCCAGAGACTCAATAAGACCAATTAATGTAGCCCGGTTGGAGTTATAAATCTGCCCGGGCTGGAGTGGCATTCCAGGCTCTACCAACTCATCACCGGTAGAAAATATCGCCACCTTCAAAGGTTTAAACAGCTCCACTTTGGCAATACCCACCGACGACAGCAGCCCCAGCTCCTGGGCCCGCAGCCTGGTGCCCGCCTTGATAATAACCGCGCCATGTTTGATGTCCTGACCCCGATCACGGACATTGTCACCAGCCACAGCTTTTTTATCGACCTTAACCCAGCCCTCAGTCTCAGTGCAGTTTTCCTGCATGGCCACAGTATCTGCACCAGCTGGTATCTCGCCACCAGTAAAGATACGCGCCGCAGTACCGGGCTGCAGTGGCTCGGGTGCGGTGCCGGCCGGTATGCGTTGGCTAATCGCCAGCTTATATTTATGGGCAGCAGCATCAGCTGCACGGAAGGCGTAGCCATCCATAGCACTATTGGCCGCAGGTGGCACATCAATCTCAGAGACTATATCTGTAGCTGGTGCTCTACCCAGAGCCTCAGGCACAGGTACAGATTCAAGCCCAGCCCGACGCCGGTCATCGACCAGAGGCTGAGCCTTGGCTATCAGTTTTTTTATCGCACTGGAAACTGTCAGCATTATTGAGACTTTCTGCGCACATGCTGCACAAAATTACAGGGCTGGAAAGTACTGTCCAACTGCTGGCGAATAATGCCATTCCAGGCAGTTTTACAGGCGCCCGTAGAGCCGGGCACACAGAAGATAGCAGTGTTATTAGATAACCCCGCCAAACAGCGAGACTGCACAGTAGAGGTGCCTATTTCGTCGTAGGAGAGCTGGCGAAACAGCTCACCAAAACCTTCAATATGCTTATCAAATAGGGGAGACAGGGCCTCTGGCGTGCTATCCCGCCCAGTAAAACCGGTACCGCCAGTAGTAAGAATAACCTCCACTTCCGGGTCTGCAATCCAGGCCGAGACAATAGCGCGCATCTGATACACATCATCAATAACCAGCTGGCGGTCGGCCAGCTGGTGGCCCTCCTCCTCCAGCGCCTGCTGCAGGTAGGCACCACTGGTATCTGTGTCTAGATTGCGGGTATCGGATACGGTAAGTACCGCGATTTTGACAAAACGTCTTGGGGCTGTTGCATCATGAGCCACTGATTACTACTCCTGGTTTTGGTGTTTTGTTTTAGTACGTTGTAATGTTTGCTGCACTCAGGGTGCCTAGGGGGCGCAAACAGCACAGTCTTTATCTGCCTGGGCCCTAAGCTGCAGCCACTGGCCAGACTTGCCATCATACCGCTGAACCTGGCCATGTTGTTTAAAATAACCTAGCAATACTCTTATTGCGGTGGTTGCCTGCAGACTGCCCATGGCCCCCAATACAGGCCCCACCACCCCGGAGTTGCCACAGTTCATCATGGGCTCGGCCGAGTCTTGGTCAATAATACAGTTTAGACAGAGCCTAGGGTTATGACCGAAATCAAAGGCCATTAATTGCCCTTCCCAACCCAGAGCCGAAGCACTGACAAAAGGAATTTTGCGCCGATAACAATGGGCATTTAACTGCTGCCGCGCCGCCAGATTATCGGTGCAATCCACCACCAAACTATAGTCCACTGCCAGTATCTGCTCAGTCACTTTTTCAGCATAGGCGCTTATCTGCACCTCAGGATTTAACTCAGCCAGGCGCTGAGCCGCGCATTCAACCTTGGGCTTGCCACAGTCATCGCCGGTATAGAGCACCTGCCGCTGCAGATTACTTTGGTCAACAGTATCTCCATCGCAGATCGACAGCTGACCAATACCCGCCGCCGCCAGATACAGACTGACCGGACAACCCAGGCCACCCATACCCACTATCAGCACATGGGCATTGAGCAACTTTTGCTGCCCCGCCTCGCCAATATCATCCATCAGCAAGTGGCGGCTATAGCGCATAAACTGCTGGTCATTTAAGGGCATAGCAAGGTCTCTGCCAGCGCCAGATCCTGTGGCGTATTAATATTAAAAAACGGGCTGGGGTTCTGCTCAGGCCAGTCCAGATACAGAGTATTTAAGCGCTGCAACAAGGGCTTAAAGCCACCATTTTTTTCCACTATTAGCGCCTGCTCAATATCAGGCAGTGCCCGCTTATGCCACAGCGAAAACGTAGGCTGGGCAAAACCCTGGTAGCGCACACAGGCAATATCTGCATCCGCCTGCACAATCTGCTGATGCAACTTGGCAACAAGGTTGTCTGGCAAAAAAGGCCCATCACAGGGCACCATCATTAAATAGTCTGCGCTGGATAGCTGCTCGCTAAGCAAGGCGGTATAGAGCCCCATCAGCGGCCCCTGAAAACCCTCAATCCGATCAGCCAGTGCCTGCTCACCACAGAGTGCCGGGTCGCCATTAACCACCAGAGTATCCACCTGAGGGCTCATTTTCTCCACTGCAATCTCCAGCAGCGAACGCCCGCCCAAACTGGCCAGCACCTTGTTGGCCTGCCCCATGCGGCTAGACTTTCCTGCGGCCAGAATCACCCCATCCACATTAATCATCATTAGCCCAACGCTGGCTGGCCGCCTGATCCGAGTCTTTGCTTTCGACCCAATGCTGCTGGCCATCCTGATCGATCTTTTTCCAAAAGGTGGCCTGGGTTTTTAGATAATCCATCATAAACTGCGCCGCCTCAAAGGCATCGGCCCGGTGTTGGCTGGCCACACCTACAAACACAATCTGGTCACAGGGCAAAAGCTTGCCCACGCGGTGAATAACGCTGGTGCCAAGTAGATTCCAGCGGCTATTGGCCTGATCCACAATCTCTCGCAGCAGCTTCTCGGTCATGCCCGGGTAATGTTGCAGGGACAGTGAGTCAATGGACCCCTGCCCCTCAAAATCCCGCACCAGACCTGTAAATGTCACTACAGCGCCCACAGCCGATGACAGCTGGCGCAGAGACTGGTACTCCGCTGCCAAGTCAAAATCTTCGGCTTGGATACGCAGGCTATTCAAGCCATTAGCCCCCGGTCACCGGTGGCAAAAAGGCCACTTCACTGCCCTCAGCGAGCTTTTGGTTCCAGCTAACAATCATCTGGTTAACCGATACCAGCACCTGTGGCTCGTGCAACTCCTTGCCCAGGGCAGGAAAATCCGCCGCCAGTAGCTCGCGAATCTGCGCTGGCGTGGAGGCCTCGATCGACGTTGGTACATCCGCGGCAAAATCCCCCAGACGACCAAAAAACAATAAATTAACCATTAGGCACTCCAGTCCCCGGACTTGCCGCCGGTTTTTTCCAACAGCTTGGTCTCGCGAATAATCATGCCCTTATCCAGGCCTTTGCACATATCGTAAACCGTTAGCGCAGCCACCGAAGCCGCGGTTAAAGCCTCCATCTCCACACCAGTTTTGCCCGTGGTTTTGCACAGCGCAGTAATCATCAGGCAGTTGTCCTGCAGCTCAATATCCACCGTAATTTTGGATAGCGGCAATGGATGGCACAGAGGAATCAGGTCGCTGCACTTTTTAGCGGCCTGGATACCCGCAATACGAGCCGTGGCATAGAGATCGCCTTTAGGCAGATTATCATCCGTAATCGCCGCCACAATGGCCGGCGTTAACTCAACCTGAGACTGAGCTATGGCGGTTCGCACAGTATCCGCTTTGGCGGACACATCCACCATATGGGCTTCGCCGCTGGGGTTTAGATGGGTCAGTTTAGACATAGAATGTAATAACCATAGAAAGGCACAGATGCCCAGTATTATGGCAAAGTCTGCAGGCTAATACATGATTTAAACCGCTCTTAATCTACAAAAGCTCGCCTAGATAAAGGTGGCAATCTTATCCAGAGGCAGACGTTTGATATCAGGCACCCTAGTGCCCTCGGAAGGATAGCCAGTAACCAGCAATAAAAACGGCCGCTCATGGCTGGGGCGCTCAAGAATTTGAGACAGAAATTTCATCGGGCTGGGCGTATGGGTCAGAGTCGCCAACCCCGCATTGTGCAGCGCTGTAATCAGCACACCGGCGGCAATACCCACAGACTCAGAGGTGTAGTAATTTTTATGCTTCTCCCCCTGCTCATCGATAGTGACTTTTTTAAGGAAGATAGCAATCAGAGCCGGTGCAGTTTCCAGAAATGGCTTATTGGCATCTGTGCCCAGTGGCGCCAATGCGTCTAACCACTCCTCAGAGGCGCGATTTTCATACAGCTCCCGCTCTTCAACCTCCGCCGCCAGGCGAATCTTACGCTTTACCTCTGGGTTCTGCACCACCACAAAGTGCCAGGGCTGCATATTGGCGCCACTGGGGGCAGTGCCCGCCGCCAAAATGGCATCTTCCAATACCGAGGCCGGAACAGGCTGATCAGAGAAATCACGCACCGAGCGGCGTTTGGACATTAGCTGATAAAACTCCCTGGCCTGCTGTTGCATAGAGGCCTCCTCCTGCAAGGAGAAATTCAAAGGAATAAATGCATCTGACTTGGCCATAGAATTATTTTTATTATCGATAAGTGGAGCAGAATAACTTAGCCGTCCTCAATCACCAAATAGATCGCTCGTTGCAAACCGAGCCTGGGGCCGAGAACCCGCTGCAGCGTCAGCATGCGCCTCTCACTGAGCAGACCACCGCCCCTCGTAGTTTGAGATATCTGAAATTCTGCCGGCATAACTTGTCCTCAACAGATCCCAGAACAAATGCAGTAACCTTTGTTTTATAAAACTGGATTTAACTACTGTATTAACATACAGTTAAATAACCAGATCAACTATTTCTCTTTCTCCGTTTTTTGTCTTGGGGAATCTCTGAGAAACTCTGTTAGTTTTCTTTATCTGTCAAAGCCTCTAACCAGAGGTATGTAACTAAATGCGCCCGCCTGGGAGCCATAACTCCACAGGCAGACGACTTTCCATAACCGATAAAAGAGTATCAATTATGAACAGAGTTAATAGTAGTCAACCCAGCCCCTATCTGCCCGACCATTTTGATGTAATCACTCATCCATTGGTGCACTTTTGTGAACCACCCTCTTTTACCAATTGCCTGGATATTTTGCACAACTGTTGTTATCTGGTGGATTTATTTGGCTGTGTTGATCTGGATGGGGAGACTGAGGGTGGGCTATCTGAACAGGCGGCCAATGCGTTTTTTTGGCAAACGCGCACGCTGGAGAGTACATTGCGGTATGTGGCACTGTGTTTGCGGGATGTAGGGGGGAGTCAGTTTGAGCATCTGGATAAAATCAAGAATTCGCCGTTGGCTAAGGTGCTTAAAGACAATGATCCTGAAATTAAAAAGGCCATCTCACAAGCCCTCGGGTTTACCAAAGACATCGATCAGACGGATATTGATTCGTTTATAGAGTTGCTCAAAACATAAACGAAACGGGAGAAAAGCAAGACAGTCAGACCCATAATTATTAGAGTGAATTCGCGTCTGGCTTAAATCTATAGGGAATGGCTACGCGCGTTTGGCTTCCTGCATATCCAACAGATTCTTAACCGCCAACTGGGCAATAGGCGTAAGCCCAATATCAGCCCCAGCAGCCTGTTCAGTAATCAAGTTTTTCATCGGCGGCGACCAAAACTTTTCCAGGTGCTGAGCCACCTGATCGGCCACCATTTTATCAGTGCCATTGGCACTCATATTTAGAGCAATCTGATTCACCATTTTTACTAAGCGGTCGAGTTTTGAAGCTGACATGTTGTTTCTCTCAGTTAATTCTTTGGCCATGGGCATAGATTACATGCCGGCCGGTTCTGCTAAAGCCTACCAGGGTTAATCCCGCTGTCTCGGCCAGCTCTATGGCCAGAGATGTGGGGGCCGATACTGCGGCCAATAAGGGGATATTGGCGCTGGCGGTTTTGGAGACCATTTCGTAGCTGGCTCTGCTGGTGACCAACACAAAACCCTCGGTGGGTTCCTGTTTGCTTATGGCACCTAATAGTTTATCCAGGGCATTGTGGCGGCCTACATCTTCTCTCAGCAGCAGTATCTCGCCCTCTTTGCTACACCAGGCAGCACCATGGACTGCGCCGGTTTGTTGCTGTAGCTGCTGCTCACCGCCCAGTGCGGCTATGGCTCGCTGCAGGGCACTGTGGCTGATGCTTAACTCGGCGCTAATACTGTTGGCTGTGGTGATCGCCTGCTCTAATGATTCGGCGCCACAGAGCCCGCAGCCGGTGCGCCCTACCAGATTGCGGCGGCGCTCTTTGAGTTTGGCAAAGGGTTCGGCGGTTATGGTTAGGGCCAGCTCTATACCTTTATCAGTTTTTATCTGTTCGCAATCCAGCAGCTGTTTGGCTGAGGTTAATATGCCTTCACTGAGGCTAAACCCCAGGGCAAAGTCTTTTAGGTCTGCGGGGGTTGCCATCATCACTACATGGGAGATGCCGTTGTAGACCATGGCCACGGCTGTCTCTGTGGCAACATAGTCGGAGCCCTCGCTGATCTCTCCGGCATTCCAGACGGCGCGCGCTACCTTATCTGAACTGCCTGTGCTCACTTTAGTTACGCGCTTCCTGCAACTGGGCTTTCTGTAACAAGCCTTGCTGTTGCTTATCAAAAGACTGTTGTCGCGACTGCCAGTTGGAGGGCGCTGTTACCTTACTCAACTGCACGGCGGTCACTTTGTACTCTGGGCAGTTGGTGGCCCAGTCGCTATTGTCGGTGGTGATTACATTGGCGCCGGATACCGGGTGGTGGAAGGTGGTGTAGACCACACCGGGTTTTACCCGCTCGGTGATATTGGCGCGCAGCACGGTGTCGCCCACCCTGCTGTTAATGCCTACCCAGTCGCCCTGGTTTATACCGCGCTCTTCAGCATCGTGCGGGTGAATCTCTATCAGATCTTCGCCGTGCCACGAGCTATTGTCGGTGCGTCTGGTTTGGGCGCCTACATTGTACTGGGACAGTATCCGGCCGGTGGTGAGCAGCAGCGGGAACTTGCGGTTGGCGCGCTCTTCGGTGGGCACATACTCGGTCATGGCAAAGAAGCCTTTGCCGCGCACAAATTCATCAATATGCATGATGGGTGTGCCCTCTGGGGTGTTGTCATTACAGGGCCACTGAATGCTGCCCTGCTGTTCCAGCTTGGCATAGGAGACGCCATTAAAGGTTGGGGTTAGGCGCGCTATCTCATCCATAATTTCTGAGGGGTGGCTGTAGTTCATCTCGCAACCCAGTGCATTGGCCAGGGCCATGGTGCCCTCCCAGTCGGCTTTGCCGCTTAGGGGCGGCATGGCTTTGCGCACTCTGGAGATACGGCGCTCGGCATTGGTAAAGGTGCCGTCTTTTTCCAAAAACGAAGCGCCGGGCAAAAATACATGGGCAAATTTGGCGGTCTCGTTAAGGAAGATATCCTGCACCACCAAACAGTCAATGGCGCGCAAGGCTGCCTCTACATGCTGAGTATTGGGGTCGGACTGGGCTATATCTTCGCCCTGACAATACAGGCCTTTAAACTCGCCTTCGATAGCGGCATCAAACATATTGGGGATACGCAGGCCGGGCTCTGAATCCAGACTGACGCCCCACTCCCCTTCAAATAAAGCTCTGGTGGCGCCATCGGAGATATGGCGGTAACCGGGCAACTCATGGGGGAATGAGCCCATATCGCAGGAGCCCTGCACATTATTTTGGCCGCGCAGTGGGTTGACGCCAACACCATCGCGACCAATATTGCCGGTCAGCATGGCGAGGTTGGCTATACCCATAACCGCAGTGGAACCCTGGCTGTGTTCAGTTACACCCAGGCCATAGAAAATGGCGCCATTGCCGGCGGTGGCATAGAGCCTGGCCGCAGCGCGCAGATCAGCGGCGGGTACGCCACTAAATTGTTCGGTGTTCTCTGGGCTATGGCGCTCGTCCTTTATAAAGGCCAGCCATTGTTCAAACTCGGGCATATCGCAGCGTTGTTCAATATAGGCGCGGTCTTCCAAGCCTTCGCTAACAATCACATGGGCCAGTGCATTGAGCACTACCACATTGGTGCCCGGGCGCACTGGCAGATGATGGTCGGCTTTAATATGGGGCGCGCTAACCAGTTCAATTTTGCGCGGGTCTATAACAATTAGTTTGGCGCCTTCTCGCAGGCGTCGCTTTAGTCTTGATCCAAATACCGGATGGGCTTCTGTTGGGTTGGCACCCATCACCACAACCACATCGGCATCGGCGACTGAGGCAAAAGTTTGAGTGCCAGCCGACTCACCCAAGGTGGTTTTTAAACCAAAGCCGGTGGGGGAATGGCACACCCGGGCGCAGGTGTCGACATTGTTATTGCCAAACCCGGCGCGGACCATTTTTTGTACCAGATACACTTCTTCATTGGTGCATCTTGAAGATGAGATGGCGCCAATACTGGTGCGGCCATACTCTGCCTGAATCGCTTTAAAACGTTTGGCTGTGTAGCTGACTGCTTCTTCCCAGGACACTTCTTTCCAAGGATCATCAATGGAATCGCGAATCATGGGTACTGTGATGCGGTCTTTATGGGTGGCATAACCAAAGGCAAAGCGGCCCTTAACACAGGCATGGCCCTCGTTGGCCTTGCCGTCCTTGTAGGGGGTCATGCGCACAACTTGATTGCCTTTCATTTCGGCTTTAAACGAGCAGCCCACGCCGCAATAAGCACAGGTGGTGGTGACGGCATGCTCGGGCTTGCCGGCTTCAATAATACTTTTTTCGGTCAATGTGGCGGTTGGGCAGGCATTGACACAGGCACCACAGGAGACACATTCGGAATCCATAAAGTCTTCGGCCTGACTGGCGCTCACTTTGGATTCAAAGCCACGGCCATCGATGGTCAGGGCAAAGGTGCCCTGCACCTCTTCGCAGGCACGCACACAGCGTGAGCAGACAATGCACTTGGAGGCATCGAAGGTGAAATAGGGGTTGGACTCATCTTTCTCGGCCTGCAGGTGGTTCTCACCCTCAAAGCCGTATCGCACAGAGCGAAGGCCCAGCTCACCAGCGGTGTCCTGCAGTTCGCAGTCGCCATTGGTTGGGCAGGTCAGGCAGTCCAGCGGATGATCGGAGATATACAGTTCCATTACGTTGCGACGCAGCTTGGCAATTTCATCGGACTGGGTTCTGACTTCCATACCCGCTTCTACATTGGTGGTGCAGGAGGCGGGGAATCCGCGGCGGCCCTCAATTTCTACCAGACAGACGCGGCAGGAGCCAAAGGACTTGAGTTGGTCTGTGGCACAGAGGCGCGGCACTTTAACACCGCTCTCGGCGGCGGCGCGCATCACTGAGGTGCCTGCCGGCACTGTGACTTCTACGCCATCAATACGCAGGGTCACTAGCTCGGTGCTGGTGCTTGCTGGGGTGCCATAATCTGCTTGGGGTTCGTA
>JAYPYO010000066.1:0-11995 GCA_038135995.1 Porticoccaceae bacterium | reverse complement strand
TTTTTTATTTGGTGGAGCCTAGCGGGATCGAACCGCTGACCTCAACACTGCCAGTGTTGCGCTCTCCCAGCTGAGCTAAGGCCCCAAAAATCTACTTTTTCGCAACTTAAATATCGTTGCGTTTACCACCTGATTTACTGCTCAGCTGTAACCAGCTGCACCCGCGGGGCATAAAAGCTAAGGCCCCAAAAAAGGAACGCGCATAATAGGGAGCGGCTCCTGTCAAGTCAAGCCTGTTTTCCCTCAAATCAGGGCTTTCAGCCCAGTTGCTGGTAAGCTTTTTCCATTTTCTTGAGCTTCTTTTTACCCACACCGCCAAGCAGGTCTATGGCGTGGCGCAAACGGGCTCTGGACATATCGGCACCGAGCAAATTCATTGAGTCCATTACCGAAATCGAGGCGCTGCTGCCAGCGATGGCGATAAAGAGCGGGGCCAGAAATGGCTTCAACTTAATATCCATGGCATCGGCTACAGCTTTTAGAGCGTTAAAGATATTATCCCTGTTCCACTGCTGTACTGACTCCAGTCGCCACAGCGCATACTGCAGTACGTCTAGAAGCTGATCGTCCTCCATGCCCGCAGACTTTAGATCCTCTGCACTAATAGGCAACATGCCGGATACCAGATAATTACCCAGAGGCGCCAGATCGGAGAAGGTCTCCATACGCTGACGGGCAAAGGGCAAAAAGGCCATCAATGTATCGCGGTTCAGAGCCCATTCCTGCAGCCGATCGGCCAGCTGCTCATCACTGAGCTCATCGCGAATCCACATGCCATTGAGCCAGCTAAGCTTCTCTACATCAAATACCGGGCCACCCAGGGAAACCCGCTGTATATCAAAGGCCTCAAGCATTTCGCTGAGATTAAACTTCTCTCGCTCATCGGGCATGGACCAGCCCATACGACCCAGATAATTAAGCAGCGCCTCGGGCAGGTAGCCCATACGTTGATAGTACAGAATACTGGTGGGATTTTTGCGTTTGGATAACTTGCTTTTATCCACATTGCGCAGCAGCGGGAGATGACAGAAGACCGGGGTATCCCAACCAAAGTACTGGTAGAGCAAAATATGCTTGGGGGCCGAGTTAATCCACTCTTCACCGCGAATCACATGGCTTATTTCCATGAGATGGTCGTCCACCACATTGGCCAGATGATAGGTAGGCATGCCATCAGCTTTAAGCAGAATCTGCAGATCGATCTGCGCCCAGTCAATGCTAATCTCGCCCCGCAGCATATCATCGAAGTTGCACTGCCCTTCTCTGGGCACCTTCATGCGCACTACATGGGACTCGCCTTTGGCTAACCGAGCAGCGACTTCATCTTCGCTGAGATGTATACAGTGGCCGTCATAACCCAGTTGTTGTTTATTTTCCATCTGAGTGGCGCGCAACTCATCGAGACGCTCGGCGGTGCAGAAGCAGCGGAAAGCATGACCAGTATCGAGCAACTTATCCGCATGCTCGCGGTAGATATCTGAGCGTTCGCTCTGGCGGTATGGGCCTTTGTCGCCGCCGTTGTCTGGCCCCTCGTCCCAGTCCAGTCCGAGCCAGTGCAGCGCATCTAGGATGGCCTTTTCCGATTCCGGAGTAGATCTGGCCTGATCGGTGTCCTCAATACGCAGCAAAAACTGCCCGCCCTGACTATGTGCAAAGGCCATATTGAACAGAGCCACATAGGCAGTGCCAACATGGGGGTCGCCGGTGGGCGACGGGGCTATACGGGTACGAACGGTCATTGAGCAATCCTAAATTAATTTGGCCGCCATTATACGGTTCCAACTGCGACCCCGCGAGGACAACTTATTAGCCATTAATACAAATTAACTGTGACACAGCCTACAGACTGCGACTAAAACCCTATGCCAAACCCATGAGATTAATTATTTTACATTTAAATCAATAAGTTGAAGCTAATAATTAAAATAACTCGCAGGGTTAGACCTATGCTCAAATCAACACAGATAATAATACTCCAACATCCTAAACCCAAGCATAGCCAGCCCAGCAATCTGGCAGCAGCAATTCTCGGCCTGCTACTGGCGATAGGTGGCATTGTCGAGGCAAATCCTCTAACCATTAATCAACCCCTGACACAGCGGGCCTATCAACAATGTGGCGAGCAGTCTATCAATAGCCCGCACATACTGCTGTCCTATTACAACAATGTGGATGGCGAACCATTGACGCTCTGTTATCGCGACAGAGTAGTTCGGCCCCTGTATCAGCGCCTGAATATTAGGCCCATCTATAGCGTCGATGCTGAAGCTGTTTGGCCGACCCAATCCGATACTAAAATACGCGTTGCCGCGCAGCCGACAGACTCCACAGGGCACCCAGATCAGCCAGAGGCATTTTTGTTCACGCCTGCGGTAATCATGATTTCTACCCATTACTAAACACTGAAATAACCATTTTGGTATGGCTGCCATAGCCAAATACCATGGGATAACCCCTCTACAGCCCACAAAATGCATTGGTTATGCGATAAATGCATGTTTTAATGCACTCATATGCAATATGGATATGGCCCTCCTTGTCAGATAGCTTTTTCTACCGGCAAGATCGTCTATCCAGCCAATCAACCCCAGACGATTAAAGGAGAAAGAAATGTCTGATCAGGAAAGAGTGTTTGTGGTCGTCAACCCTACATTAAACGAGCATGTGGCTCTGCAGCGAGCGATTATCACCGCTAAACTGCTCACGCCCAGCCCATTGATTTGTGTATTTGTGGCCATAGACCCAGATACGGTGGATACAGATGCCAGCAACGATAAGGTTTATCGCAACACCGACTGGTTTGAGGAGCAGATTCACAGCCCTCTGAGAGCTGCGGGCCTCGACTACAAGATCGAAGTCTCCTGGTCTCACAACTGGCAAAAATCCATTATGAGGGCCGCCGAGCAATTTGGTGCAACCCGCATCCTGATTCGCGCCGGCGAACCTAAAACCAGCCGCAGATTTAGTTTTGCCGAGTCAAAATGGGAGCTGCTTAAGCGTGCCACCTGCCCAGTGCTGGTAGTTCGTGACGGCGCTGCAGAGCAGCGTAAAGTGGTGCTGGCAGCGGTCAATTTCCAAGCATCAAGAAAGCACCAGGAAGTGCTTAACGACAATATTATCAGCCGCGGCAGAGATCTGGCTGAAAGCTACGGGGCCGACTTCCATGTAGCCAACGCCTATATAGACTCAATGCTGTATCCGGATCGCGGACGCCTGCTGCGGGAGACTGACCTGAACCCGGATAAAATTCATGTAGTGAAAGGCTACACCGATGAAGCCATCGCCAAAGTAGCCAAGGACATCAGTGCCGATGTGGTTATTATTGGCACATTGGGCCAGACAGGTCAGGCCAAAACCAGGCGCGGCAATACCGCTGAACGGGTGATGTCGGCATTGGATGTAGACGTGGTAGTGGTTAACTCTGAGTATGAGAGTTAACCACTACCGCTGTAGCAGCATACACCCTAGTCTGAATGTGCTAAGTCAGATATGCACCTTGACTACAGACCCGCTAAACTATCCTTCGCTAGACAGGCTATCGAGGAAGTCGTTGATTGCTTGCAGACTACAGACCTCGTTCAACAGTGGCGTATGACCCCGGTTTGGCACCTGGCAAAACTCCATACCCTTGTGTATCGAGCGCATTTTATTTACACAGTTCATACTTAAAATATCTGAGAACTCACCACGAATCACCAGTAGCGGCGTACCGGCAACAGCAGTGAACTGAGGCCATAAATCAGTCGAAGTCGACTCCTCGCCAACAGTTTTCATAGGCACTGCAATGGATGGATCATAGGCCACTTCAAGCCTGCCTTGGCTGTCTTCGCGGTAAATAGCCTTGGCAAAACGCAGCCAGGCTTCTGCATCCAAATCCGGTAAGGCATGTTGATTTATCGTTTTAGCCTGTGCAACCGCCTCTTCCCAAGTGTTAATTGGGGCTTGTTTCCCCACATAGGATTGAATGCGATTAAGGCCCGCCTGATCAATTTCCGGACCCACATCATTTAAAATTATGGCGGTAAATAAATCTGGTTGTAGTGACGCCATTATCAGCGATATCAACCCACCCATTGAGGTGCCAAAGAGAATACATTCCTCGAGCTGTAACAGCTCAATTAGGCTGAACATGTCCTGAACATAGGTACCTGGGTGATAGTTCGTGGGCTCAGGATCAGAGTCTGATTGCCCACGCCCACGTTGATCAACAGCTATCACTCTATAGCGTTGCTGCAGGTGCTTGGCCAGGGCAGCAAAGTCAGCAGAGTTGCGGGTCAGACCGTGCATACACAACAACGTAGTTTTGGCGTGATGATTACCTGTCGGCTGGTAGTCACGTGCATACAGCCGGAGGTTATCCTGGCTCTGATACCAAATATCTTGGTAACTTCTCTCAGGGCCTGTACTACTCATAGGTTTTACTGCCGAAACTAGCGCGCAATTCGCGCTTTAAAATTTTTCCGTTAGGGTTACGCGGAAGAGCATCTATAAAAATCACATCAGTTAAACGCTGCTGTTTCCCCAAACGTGTATTGGCCCATTGGATAAATTCATCTCTACCACAGTTATTTTGCTGCACCGCAATAGCTATAGGCGTTTCACCCCAGCGTTGACTTGCGGCGGCGACAACGGCCACATCGTCAATATCAGGATGTTGCACCAGTACAGACTCAATATCTTGTGGGTAAATATTCTGACCGCCGGAGAGAATCATGTCCTTTTTTCTATCGACGATATAAAGAAAACCCTCGTGATCCAGATAACCAATATCCCCTGTTCTTATCCACTGTAATCCGTCAGCGTCGACTAATTGAGCCTGCCTGTTTTCCTCGTTACGACGATAGTAACCCGGCATAGTAATACGCCCCCTAGAAATCACTTCACCACTTTTTCCACTCGGCAAAATATTATCCTGCTCGTCAATAATCGCGATATCCGTACCCATTAAGGGTTTACCAACGGATTCCCACCGCCCTTCTATATGCTCCGGGCTAAGGGTCGTAATAATGCCTTCGGTCAACCCATAAAGCTCAATAATCGCGCCATTAAATGTTTTAAAAATTTGCTTCTTCAACTCCTGATGTAAGGGACTTCCACAACTCATCATAGATTTTATAGAGCTTATATCTGTAGGCTGTTGACGATAGCTTTCGATAACACGCTGATACTGGATCGGGACCATCACAGTATGTGTGATTTTTTCATGGCTGACAGTTTGTAGAAATTCTTCACTACCGAATTTTGAGTGAAGAACGATCGTGCCTCCGACCAATAATGTACAGAGCATACCCACCCATGAAATATTGGAGTAAAGTCCAATAGTCAGTAAGGTTTTCGCTCTATCGTCATAGCGCAGTGCAAGGCTTAAATCATAGGCCCAATCTCGGCGACCTCTGTGATGATGGACAATACCCTTGGGTAGACCGGTAGTACCAGAACTATAGATAATATTTAGGGGAGACTCGTCAGAGTAAGAGACGGGAGGCAGCTTCTCGGACATATCAGCACTAATTGCTGCCAAACTTGTCCAGCGATCATTATCTAGGGTATCGGATAACAATAGCCTTAAGCTGGCCGGCATTTTATCTAACAAATTTTCAATCCGCTGCTGTTGATCACCGGTAACTACCAAAACGGATATTTCGGCATCTGTCATCATTCCTACCAGGCTCTGATCATTAACCGATAAGTTTATAGGGACAGAAACTAAACCTGCGGCCATGACCGCCATAATGGTTTGCAACATCGGCACACCATTGGACATAACAATGCCAACACGGCTGCCTGGCAATACCCCCTGCGCAATTAAACCATGCGCAAGACGATGGTTATCATGACAAAACTGCTGCCAGGAGAGTCTTTGCCCACCGCAGATCACTGCATCCTGTTGTGCACGCCACTTGCCATGCAGAGACAATATTTCAGGTAATAATGGTGGGCTTGAATAAAAAAAATCAGACATGGTTACAACTTATTTTGATGATAAAAAAACGGGGAATGGCAGCTCCCCCCCAAAATGCAAGGGTCACCACAAAGGCAACCCTTGTGGAAGACCCCAGAGGTTATGATATTTGATCAAAACTCGTATGACAGACTGGCGGTTATTGTTCGTGGCGCGCCGTAGAAAGCTAACTCGCCGGATCCTAGGTTATAGCCTCCAGTCTTGTATGATTTATCTCCAAGATTCTTCACATACAGACTGCCCGACCAATTACCACTACTGGAATACCAGTTGGCGCCCAGATCAACCAACGCATAAGATTTATCCTGATCACAACTACAGGTTACATTGTTAAAGTTTCTTGAAGAATCGCGGTAAGAAGCCGCTGCATTCAATACCAAGTTACCTATCTCGGCTAAGTCCATGTCATAACTGAGACCAAGCTGGCCAGTCCAATCCGGAGCATTTAGCATTTCCCAACTGTCCGACACGTCCACACCTGCGGAGATAACCTCTACCAATTCTGCATTCATATAACCCGCTGCCAGATTAATGCTAAGCGCCTCTGTTAACTGCCCCAAAACTTCCAATTCAGCTCCATGGATTTCCGCAGTCCCGGCATTCACCACATCAGAAGAAAAGAATACAGGCGCTGGCTGGGCCGTTTGTACCGTTAGCTGCATATCTTGGTAGTCCATATCAAACAGGGTAAAATTTAAACGTACCCTATCGTCTAGCAGCTGAGACTTGATACCAGCCTCCCAGGTTTCAACAGTTTCCGGGTCATAACCATTGGCGATATTTGGGTTGGTGCTAGCATTACCTCGCATATCAAAACCACCAGACTTAAACCCCTCTGCATAGCTAACATAGAGCATAATATCGTCACTCATTTGCCAGTCGACTTTAAAAGATGGGCTAATCTCATCCCAACTTTTGTCAGCTTCATCATCGCCAATATCCGTAAACACAGCTAAAAGAGTATCGTCAGCTGAATTACCATAGGTAAAACCGGACCCCTGCGTAGCCGTATAAGAAAATGAATTTGCTGTTGAGTATAAGAAACGCTCAATATTGGAGTTTTTGTCGTCTTTGGTAGAGCGAACACCAGCGGTAAGGGTGACAGTATCCGTTAGCAGATAATTGACATTGAGGTAAAGCGATGTACTTTCAGTATCGACATCACCACCAATGCCCAAATCGAGATGCTCACCATCCATAAAGGGGGCGCTGTTTAACACGACATCAAATGCTCCAGCGGAATTTCCTTCAAAATAGTAAAAACCACCCACTAGAGCTAAGCGATCTATGTTGTAGTTAAACTGCAATTCATGAGACTCCTGTTCATCGCTGTAAGCGGCAGGCACATCGAAAGCGTCCAGTGGTGTTGCTTCAAAATCAATAAACTGCTGAGTTTGACCCTGGCGATCGGCATAGACATACTTCACCGACAACTGATCATTCACATCGTACTGAACTGTTAATGAATAACCTTCGTTTTCAACATTAGATTTATGAGTGGTGCCACAGGCTGAATCGTATGGGTCCCCAGAAGCCAAGAATAGTTCTCCTGTCGCAGGGTTAGTCAAAGAAGTTTGACTGGATTGAGTTCCGCAAATTTGGTTGGATTCATCCTTTGTTCTATCAGCAGCAAGGCGGAAAAATAAACTTTCACTTGGCGTATACTCCAGGCCCAAACGAGCAACAGAGACATCCTTATTATAGTTATCCTCTGTGCCATTAAAGGTCCCATTGTCGATATCAAAACCAACATCTACATCACCATAACCATCGCGCTCTAATTGGGTAACAGCACCACCGATATATAATTTATCTTCGATTAATGGGTACTGACCGGATAATGTAATTTCCTGCTGTCCATAACTTCCTGCAGCCACCGTAACCTTCGCACTCTCATCGGCGGTCATTCTTTTAGTGATGTACTTAATCGCACCGCCAACGGTATTTTTGCCGTATAGGGTGCCCTGGGGGCCTCTTAAAACCTCGACACGCTCGACGTCGAAAACATCAATAACCGCCGCCTGTGGCCTGGCATAATAAACATCATCAACATAAACACCCACACCAGGCTCAAAGCCCCATAGAGGGTCTTGCTGACCCACACCACGAATATACGCGGTCAAGGTAGAGTTAGTAGCCCGACTGGCACGCAACTGGGTATTTGGAGAACTTTTCTCGAGATCAACAATAGTGGTAATCGCTTTCTGCTCAAGCTCAATGCTGCTGAAGGATGTAACGGAAACGGGTACCTTCTGAATATTCTGCTCACGCTTTTGCGCTGTGACTATCACCTCCTCCAATGCTGCTTCAGAAGAAGCGATAGATGATGCCGATAACAGGCTAGCAGAAATAGCTACTGCAAGCGGCGTTTTTATACTCTGTGTTTTCATGGTAACCCCTCTTATGGATATTATAATTGAAACATTTTTTTCAACGCTTGTTGAATCTACTGACAAGTTAATTCAACAAGCGTTGAAATGTCAAGCTATGTCAATAAAAAATGTTACTCGGTGGACAAATTAGCTTTAAAGTTTATAACCAACAACATGAGCGCACTAAAAAAGCTCGTAGCAATAATCGCGTAAGCCGCCGACACGGCTGGATTTACCACGCCAACTAAAAGGTTGAGCACAAGATGAATAGACAGGCCCAAAATAGCAGCTAATGACACCAGCCAAATAGGCAGTTTTTTCTGTGATAACACCCCAAAAAGAATCGGTACCGTAGAGGCGGCAGCCAAACCGTATACTCCTTTCTGCGCGAACAAACCGATCAAAGGTGGCGGATTCCAGGCTAGCAGCAAACCAACAGTCCCCACTGCGATAAGCACCCAGCGCGACCAGAGTAAGGCGTTAGCCTTTTCGCCCAGTAAAGGAGACACAAGGTCATTGACGACCACTGCCGACAGCGAAACTAGTATGCCGTCCAATGTACTCATACCAGCGGCCAACAGCGTAATAAAAATAAAGGTCAACAGGTACTCACCCCTCGGTGAATGACCAAATTCAAATAATAAATACTCTCTAACTACGGCATCCTGAGTTCCCACTTCCACCCCGGACAGGCGAGCATAGAAGCCCAACATCAGCATCAGCGAAAAACAGCTGCCTACAATAACTGTGGTTCCTATAAATTTTCCGATATCTTTTTCGCTGCGAAGATAAAGCACTTTGGTCAAAATATGTGGCTGTAACATCAAGGAAAAAGTCACAACAAAGCCACTTAAAAATACTGAGAAAAAACTAAAATATAAATTACTGTCTGAATTGTAAGCTGAAGCATAGCTTTGATTAATCGAACGGAGGGAAGGCATAAACCCACCATCAAAATATGGTAGGCCATAGACAAACAGGAACAAGGCAATTAAAAGCATCATAATACCCTGAAGTGTATTGGTATATGCGTGAGCGTATGTACCTCCCATTAACACATAGGAAAAAACAAAGAATAGAATAATCAGCAGTGCAGTCTTTTGCTCAACAGGAAACAAGCCCGTCATCAACAAACTACAGCCCACCAAAATCAACACGACAAAAGTTATTGATAGCAAATTAATCAAGGCAAAAAATAAGCTTAAACCTCGACTCTGATAACGGTGATAAATCCATTCAGGTATGGTTAGAGCCTGATTTTTTTCCCCCTGCTTTAAAAAGCCCTTTGTGAGCAGCAAAAATGCCACCAATATTCCCGTAGAGCTGGCAACACCATAGTGTAAAAAAGCCGATAACCCATGGGTGTAAACAAAACCAGGATTAATTACAAAGGTGGCTGTTGACGCAATAGAGGCTGATAGAGTCACCCCAATTAAATAGGGGCTCATATCTTTGTTGCCAATGGAAAAGCCTTTAATATCTCTAGTGCGGCGCATTCCTATCCAGGATAAGTAGTAAATAATGGCAACATAGCCAAAACACAATAAATATTTAAAGATTTGCGGGGTCATAATTATTTTTGTCGAAGTTTCAATCAGTGGCGCTGACTATATTCAACAATTGTTGAAAAAACAAACGGTTTCTGCCATGATTCGCCGTAATTAGCCAAGGGTAGGTTGGGGTAGCTATGAGCAAAATAAACAAAAAAGACGAAGCGAATAAAAGTGACCGCATATTAGATGCTGCCGAGGAGCTTTTTTCCCAGCGTGGCTTTGACGGTGTGACCATGCGTCAAATTGCCACTAAAGCCAATGTGGATGTTGCTTTGGCTAATTATCACTTCGGCAAAAAATTAGAAGTCTTCTACGCCGTATTTGATCGAAGAGCCTCACTACTCAGTGATTCCCGTCGTGAAGTATTAATGAAATCGAGCGGAAAAACCCAAACATTGGAACAAATTATTGAGGCTTTTTTGCTGCCATTAAAAATGGCCCAAAAAACGGGCGACCCAGGCTGGAAACATTATCTTGCGCTGCTCGCCTATGTTATGACATCGCCAATCTGGAGCAAGGAATTAATGGAAAGAATTTTCGATAAGCGGGTTGGCGAATTTATCGATGCTTTGAAAACGGTGTTACCAAAAGCGAAAGAGGAGGATTTGCACTGGTGCTACCACTATGTTTCGGGAGCACTGGCTTTAACCCTAGCCCAAACTGGCAGAATCGACAGATTATCTAGAGGCCAATGCATATCATCCGATTTTGACGCCGCCTACGAAAGAATGATTCCTTTTATTGCCGCAGGGTTTAGGGAAGTCTGCAAATGAAAACAGACCGTAACCGTGACCTTTAAGAAGCATACAGATCACAGGAAACAGGGTAAAAGGTCTTCTGAGTGCACAGCTATCGCTTCTCTACAGCCTACAATCAGTATCAAATACTTAATTTTTGTCGAGGTCCGGCAGATTTAAACGGGTATGCAAGCGGTCAATTTCAGTCTCTGCCCACAGTGCCAATTTATCCATAGTCTCCCACTCCTGATTTAAATCATGGCAGTTAACGCCTGGGCTAAAATCACTGCCAGAGTCTGAGTTGCGCCGCCGAGGAAAACTTTCGCTATGAGTTTGGTGGCGGGAGCATTTAGCTTTGAACCAATGGATAAGATTAATAACCATATCTCCGCCAGGAGCCCAGAGCGTTGAATTCTGCAGCTGCCCTCTTAATACTACCCAGAGCCACATCCATATGGCCCTCAATAGCACTGACTGACAAACCTAGATGTCTGGCAATGGCACTGTAACTAAGGCCACGATAGCGATGCAGCAGAAAGATATAGCGAGTTCTGTCCGCAAGCTCAGACAGTGCATCCTTGATGGCCACGGTCTGCAGCTCACTAATCAGTGACCTGTAAGCCACTGCTTCGCCCACAGCAGAAGATTTGCCACTATCTGAGGTCCCATTGGACGAGGGTCGACAAGTAGCCAACTGGCGCCTCCCTAGAGCACTCGCGGCAAGGCGCACCGCCATATTAAACAGGTAGCAGCGCTGGTCGCGAATGTCTCGATAATGGTTGAGCCTGCAGAGTTTGGCATAGCAGTCCTGAGCGATCTCGTCGGCCTGTTGAGCATTGCCAGTTTTACATAGCAGAAACTGCCGAAGTTCCTCTGCAGTATCCTGGTATAGCTGGGTGACCTCAGGCGTATTGCTTGCGGCGGTCATTTGCACAGTTATTGTTCTCAGTATAAATCTTGCTGTTTACGACGCCCTGTCACTGAAAAGTCCCTCTCTGACCGCACTCCCGCAGCCAGTCCCCTGATCAGAATTCATTTCCAATCTGGCATGCAGTCACTGGTTGTCAGCATAATCCTGCATTGCTTGAGGTATATGACTCTGCAAAGACGATTTTCCCTACCTGAGAAGCAAAAATAATTAGTTAACGCCCAAAACCAAAAAACCTCCACAAGGGAGGTTTTTAAATTTTGGTGGGCCGTGATGGATGGATTCAAATAGCCTTAGGGCTATTTTCACCCCTGCGGGGTGCCTTTGGCGTCCAAACTCGGCTGTAAGCCGAGTTAGTCGAACCGCGATGGGTCTCAGCCATTACAACCGCCCAAAACCAAAAAACCTCCACAAGGGAGGTTTTTAAATTTTGGTGGGCCGTG